>NZ_JBFUIO010000016.1:0-44185 GCF_056401835.1 Paenisporosarcina sp. P4_D4
TCTTTAACCATCATCTTTAACCATCACATTGGTTAGTTCGCTCTTGTTCAAATTATTTTTTTATCTCTTAGAATGGTTATTTCRCAAGATTGCATTTTTTAATAATCTCACTATAAAAAGTGAGAATKAAATTACTCCTATTAAGCTTAAAGTTATTAAAAAAACAGTAAGAATAACATTCATTTTTAAACCCCCAAGAATCTTCTATTCTAATGCCATTTTAACGGCTTCCAGGGCATGTATAACTGTTGTATCAAATAAAGGAACTTCAGCGTCTTCATGTCTTATTAATAATCCAATTTCTGTACAGCCCAAGATAATTCCTTCTGCTCCATCATCTATTAAACTCTTGATCACTTTTTGAAAGGACTCCCTTGAAGATTGCTGGATATCTCCTAAGCACAACTCTTCAAAAATCACCCTGTTAATAACTTCACGGTCCTCACGATTAGGCACCAGAACCTTGATCCCATTAGACTCGATGCGTGATTTATAAAAGTCTTGTTCCATTGTATATTTAGTGCCTAGTAACCCAATCGTACGTACATCAGACTTAAGGATTTGATTCGCTGTGGCATCCGCAATATGTAGGATAGGGATGCTAATTTTTTCTTCAATATATGCAATCACTTTGTGCATAGTATTGGTACAAATGATAATAAAATCTGCCCCCGCTTTTTCTAAAGTCAGTGCAACATCTCCTAATACATGTCCGGCTTTCTTCCACTCATCTTCTGCTTGATAACGCTGAATCTCAGCGAAGTCCACGCTATACATAATGCATTTAGCCGAATGTAATCCACCTAATTGCTTTTTTACTTCTTGATTAATTAGCTGGTAATACTTAGCTGAGGATTCCCAGCTCATACCACCTATTAGACCAATAGTTTTCATAAATATTCTCCTATCATCAGTTTATGTCAGTGCACGATTGCTGCTCTCAAATTGCTGATGCCATTTTCTAAATACCCTTTTAGGCAGGTCAGCATATAAACCCAACCTTCTTTATTATTTAATAATTGACTAATTAATTCTTCGTCATTTTCATTCCAGCCTTTTTCGTTCACTTCTATAACTGTCGACGTATCATCTAGTTCGTTGAACATAATCATCACAGTATGTTCTTCTTCTGAAGGACCCCATTTGAAGACAATTTTTTTATTTTCCTGAATTTCCACTATGATTACTTCCACTTCAGCATTGTATTCTTCATATCTCCRGGTAAAGGTCTTGCCTTGTTCCAATTTTCCAGAACCAGCTGAAAACCAAAAATTAGCCATTTGCTCTGGTTCAACGAACGCATTGAACACCTCATGTGCGGGTTTCATTATTTTTAATTTTGTATGTACTTGAATATCCATATATTTTTTAATCCCCTTTGTATCGTTTTTATTTTTAGTCATACTTATATATTCAATATTTGTTGTTCAACACCTTTTAAAAAAATTATTTACAGAATAAAAAGGTCCCCAAATGTCTCGGAAACCTTTTGTTATTCATCCACTACTTCTATATGCAGTGAATTCGCTTTTGGTGGATCGGATTCCATTAAAGCACCATCTGTCCATACCAGAACCTCTTGGCCTATTTCATAATCATATATGCTTTGCCCTTCCGGTACCCTTACCCAGACCATTTCGGAATCTTCCTCTTCCACTAAAATACTGCCGGATCTTTTATCAGTGACTGTTCCGATGATTTGAGCTTCACCTTTCATTTCATCCTCTTCAGAATTACAACCTGACAACATGGCACAAAGGATTCCAAACAAAATCAACTTTTTTCTCATCTAGTAAGGCCCCTATCTTCGTTTCAGAATTAGACGGTTAACCTGGTTAAATGTTCCAGCGCTTTCAGGAACTCTTGTTTAAGGTTTTAACTAAAAGCGGTTAGAATGAAAGTAAGGCGGAATCATCTCGCTTTATTATTGGAGGTTTTACTATGAAAGCACTTATATATAACACATTTGGCGGACCCGAAGTATTGGAATACCATGACATGCCCAACCCTGTAATCGGTCCAAATGAAATTTTGATCCGGATGAAAGCGATTGGCTTGAACTTTGCCGACGTCTATAGGAGAAAAGGGAACTACCACCTTGAGGGGAAACCTCCTTATATTCTGGGCTATGAAGGCGCAGGCATTGTAGAACAAGTAGGAGCAGACATACAAGGTATTCAAAATGGCGACCGAGTTGCATTTGCGGATGTCCCGTTTGCCAACGCCGAGCTGGTGGCTGTTCCAATGGATAAAGCCATCCCCCTACCGGAAGCCATTTCATTTGAAGAAGCTTCTTCCGTCTTGTTGCAAGGGTTGACAGCCCATTATTTAACGCAAGACAGTTATGCAGTGAAAAAGAATGATGTAGTACTTGTACACGCGGCTGCTGGCGGTGTGGGGCAGCTTCTAATTCAGATTGCCAAGTTGCTTGGTGGAAAAGTGATTGGTTTGACATCTTCAGAGGAAAAAGCAGAAGCAGCGAAAGTAGCCGGCGCGGATGTTGTGTTTCTTTACAAGGATGACTGGAAATCGGCAGTTCTTCATGAAACGAATGGCAAAGGTGTAGATGTCGTGTATGAGTCCGTGGGTTCTACATTGATGGACAGTTTTGCGGCAACTCGAGTCGGTGGTACGGTTGTCTTCTATGGAATGGCTGGTGGTGACCCGGTTTCGATTGACCCACGCATGTTGATGGATACATCTAAAACGCTGACAGGCGGAGACTTATGGAATGTCTTGACCTCTAGAGAAGAACGAGTGGCTCGTTCAGGTGAGTTGTTCCGCTGGATGGAAGAAGGAAAAGTGAAATTAGCGAAGCCGACCACGTTTGCTTTGCATGAGGGACAGGAAGCTCATCGCTACTTGGAAAGCCGTAAAAGCACAGGGAAAATTTTATTGATTCCTTCGAATGGAGTATCAGAATGATTACTTTTCAAAAAGCCGGTTTGACGGTTTTTCAGAGCGCGCTATGGAAAACGACAAGCTCAGTAGTTGAGACGGATGACTTGATCTTGGTTGTCGATCCCACCTGGCTCCCCCTTGAAATTCAGGAGATACAGGAATTTGTGGCAAGCATACGCAACGGCAAAGACTTATATCTGTTATTCACACATGGTGATTTTGATCACATTATCGGATATCACGCATTCCCGGATGCCAAAGTAATCGGTAGTATGGGCATGCAGGAACATCCGAGAAAACAATACAAGCTCCATTTAATCCAGCATTTTGATAATGAATATTATGTTGAGAGAACTTATCCTATAGAGTTCCCAACAATTGATTTGGTCATTGAAAAGGATGGACAACAACTCGTCCTAGGGGATACAACGATGACCTTTTATTTATCCCCCGGACACACGCATGATGGATTATTTACTGTCATCGAGCCCCTGGGCATCTGGATAACTGGAGACTATCTTTCCGATTTTGAACTTCCCTATTTATTCGATAGTGCAAATGCATACCTGGAAACACTTCATAAAGCGCAGGCAATTTTGAATTCTCATAAAATTAAAGTACTAGTTCCAGGGCATGGACAAGCTACTGAAAATGAAAATGAGATAAAACGAAGAATTGAGCTGGCACATGATTATCTTGAGAGATTGATTGATGCCGTGAAAAGCGAGGATGCAGCAGCCATACTGGCATTGGAAAAAGAGATGCCTTTCCCATCGAATTTCACGAAAGAATGCCATCAGAAAAACGTAGAAATTATCCGTGAAGAAAATACTTAATCCCATTAGAAAACCGCTTGGATTCATTACACCCCAAGCGGTTTCTTTATTTCGATTATGCAACAGTTCGTCTACATTACTTTAATTTGTTAGCGTCTTGTTGTTTCATGGATTGAATCGTTCCTAATACAATTCCCATTACCTGTCCTTTAAGAGCATCCGGAACAGATTCATTGGTAGGATTGCGATAGATAAAGTGATTCAGTTCTCCGTTATATGAAAATCCGAGCTGTGTTAGGTCGTTCTTCAAAGAATCTGGTATTTGATTCGAACCTGTAGATTCTTCAAAAAACTCTGTTGGAGCTACATATAGCTCTACATCATCGAGACTGGAAGAGACGATAAGCAGGTTTGTGTCACCAGATAGAACCCATTTCCCTTTAGATCGAATGGAAATTCCCGCATGTTCCAACCCAGAGATTCCATCCAGATTCACACCAAAAATCTGATTGATCAATACTCTTATCTCTGCTCCAGTAATAGATTTATCCTGAACTTCAATGTACCGATCCATGACTTCATTTTTAGGCATGTCCATAATTTCAGCATCCAGTTCCGTTGAGACTGCAGTTACATTTAAGGACCTGCGAAGACTTTCCATGACAGAAATGTTGTACATGGACACTTTATTGCCGTAGTTTTTTTCTGAAATGTAATTCAAATCTATTCCGAAAACGCCCTCTACCACTTCACGTACTTCTGTCCCGTTCACTTCAGTACCAAATGATTTTAAGTAAAGATCCATGACTTCCGTTTTTGGTATTTCATTAATATTTTCCACTGAATTTCCGATTGCTTTCATTACCGCTGATGTATATTTGTTTTCCATAACATATCCACCTTCTCATCTTATTTCTCTAAACCTCATGTTATTAAAAATGCGATTCCAATTCTCTTAAGCTTTGCTACTTTCCTTGAAAATAGTGAATATGGTACAAAGAATATGTATCCATTAACTTATATATAATAGAATGTTAATTGTCAAACGTTCAAAAACTAAAAGTATGAACAAAGGAGAAAAACGATGCTTAAAAAACCTCTACGTGATGAATACCCGGCTTATTACGAAAACTATATCGGGCTTGTGCCTGAGGGGGGACTTACGGATTTGCTCAATTCACAGATACAGGACTTAATTGCACTACTTTCCGATATTGATGTATCTATGGCGAATTATCGCTATGCCGAGAACAAATGGACATTGAAAGAAGTCATTGGTCATATCGCGGACACTGAACGGATTATGAGTTACCGACTACTACGAATAGCTAGAGGCGATCAAACGCCATTGTCTGGTTACGATGACGAACAATATGTCCGAGAAGCTTCTTTTCATTCCCGCTCCCTATCAGATTTGCTTGAAGAATTGGTGGCAGTCCGATATTCAACTGTCAGTTTAATCAAAGGATTGAATGAAAACACGTGGCCGAGAAAAGGTATCGCAAACAACGGTGAAATAACTGTCCGAGCACTGGCCTATATCATTGCAGGTCATGAACTTCACCATGTGAAGATTATCAAGGAAAAATATTTGAAGCGTTGAACTCATAAAAAAACGCTTGGATCTCATTGATTCAAGCGTTTTGAATTTGTTTATAGTGGAAGATYTTTTTCTTGTGGTTCTTCTACATCCTTTTCTTTCGCCAGGAACCAGCCTGCCGCTGCAATTCCAATCAACACAGTGTAGAAAATCAGCTTCCACTCTGTGGAATGGGCAAATTCATATGAAATAACGCCAACGTCTGGATGTCCCAACGTCAAGACGGCAAGTTTCACACCTACCCAGCCCACAATCGCAAACGCTGCGATTTCTAGACCCGGTTTTGAATGAAGCAACTTGACGAAGAAGTTGGCTGCAAAACGCATGATGATTAAGCCTATGAGACCACCGGCGAAAATGACAAGGAACTTACCGCCGTCCATACCGCCGATTGGAGGAAGATTGGTGTTTGGAAGTGTCATAGCTAAAGCTACTGCCGCCAAAATTGAATCTACCGCAAATGCAATATCCGCTAATTCCACTTTGAATACCGTACCCCAGAAACCTGCTTTTTTCTTTTCCTTTGCTTCCTTTTGTACGCCATTGTTATTAAAGTAAAGTTTTCGTGCGATATGGTTAATGGCGATGAATAACAGGTACAGTGCTCCGATTGCCTGCACTTGCCATACGTCCACTAGGAACGAAATGATGAATAATGAACCGAAGCGGAAAACGAACGCTCCAACGAGTCCGTAAAACAAAGCCTTTCTTCTCTCGGCTTCCGGCAAATGTTTGACCATGATTGCTAGAACTAGCGCGTTATCTGCAGCAAGCAATCCTTCGAGTCCAATCAGTAGTAACAATACCCATCCATATTCCATCAAGATTGAAATATCCATTACTGATTCCTCCTTTAGAATTCAATTAAATTATCTTTGCAAAATGCGAAGGTTATACAGAGTCATTTACTGCAATTACTTGTATGACATCGTGGTCTAGGCTTTCCACTCCCTGTTTGAAAGCGAGTCGGGACTGGAATCGATAAGATGCACTGACAGCTGGCTGCATGGTTTTTGGGAGCCTAAATGTGAAAGGAACCTGATTAGTGGCATCTGATTCAATCAGCTTTGAGGTAAAAATGGTTACGGAATCGATTATTTCTTCTTCGGTTTTGTCCCCTTCACAGGTCTTCACCAAATCACAATCGATTCGTTTCAATTGTTGTTCAATCGTACCTCCTTTTACCAAGAAATTTCCCTTAACTAGCTCACCCGGCCTGTAAATATCTTTCTCAAGAATCAAATCAATTTTTGCCGACCCTATTCCAACTAACGCCATGTATTTCCTCAGTATCATATAAAATCCTCCTGTAATTTGTATTTAGTTGAGAGGCTCCATTTCGATTGGTCCGTTTCCAAAAATGAAAATAAAAAAACCTTTACCGGAAACGGCAAAGGTTTTTGAAAAAATAAAAGACCTTTACCAATGTTGGTAAAGGTCTTGCTAACAACGAAGTCGTTGCCAACAAAGCCGGGAGATTTTGGCCTCCGAAATGACGACTTTGCTGTAAAAGCTACTCCCCTTTAGGAGTTACGATTCAACTAATTACTATTAATATATTCTATTTAAGGGTAAATTGTCAAATACTTTAATTTTTCCATAGACAATTCGCCACTTAAAGACTTGTCCATTAACGAAAATCAAATAAACAGGTATCAACTATTTAACCAGAATAAAAAAATGAGTGAATATAACTGTAATTGAAAAAGAGCCTATGCAAGAAAATGTTGATTTTCATTGCGGCGGACGCGTTTCGCGGGCACGGCTTCAGTCTCCTCGTCACTACGTTCCTGCGGGGTCTTCAGCTCGTGCTGTTCCCGCTGAAAAGATTGGGACCAAAGGCAATTTGGTCCTAATCTTTGCGACGAGTAAGCGCAGGAGCAGTTGTTTTCCGCCGCCTCCACTCCAATCAAAAGAAATTGCTTCTGTAAGCTGTCTCTGCAAAATATATAATTTGGAAGGTGGTYGGCTATTTCTGAAGACTCCTGCGGAAAAACGAAAGAAATAGCCGACCACAATTTTTTTCGATAGAGTGCAAAAAATAAGAACTCATTTTTTATTCTTTTATATTAATTATTATTCTTTTGTCAACAAGCTAAACGCTTGGATATTCAATCATATCCAAGCGTTTTCATTTACCTATTCTTTTTTTCGTAATGGTCCGTCTTTTGGGGCGAACCAAAATGCTGTGATGATTGCACCGATGAGGACGATGAATGGTGCGTAAAAAATCATAAAATCCGTCATATGATTGGCCTCCTTTAGGCGTGGTTATCTTTATTCCCACGAACGTAGTCTTTATTGAACAGGAACAACTTCAGCAATAAATACAAGGATGGAAGCAATAATCCAAGTCCCGCAATGAAAGCAACAATCAAGGCGATTGCCATCGCTTCGTTCGTGAAACTATCGTAAATCGTCAAATAAGGATATAACAGGTACGGATAATGTGAAATCCCGTAGCCGAAGAATGCCAAGGCAAACTGCCCTGTCAACAAACCGAACGCCAAGCCATAATTTTTACGTTTCCAAATCAGCCATACCGTTCCGACAAACATCAGGAATGAAATACCAAACACCCACCATAAATCAAGAATGCGCGCATAGTGTTCCGGATTATGTCCGCGAAGCTCGAAGATGATTCCGCCTGCTGTGATCATCGTTGGCAATGCCCAAATGAGCGAATACTTACGAAGCAATTCAGTTGCCGATCGGTCACCTGCTTTATTGGCATACCAAGTCAGGAAGACAGCCGAAATATAAAGCAGTGCCGCGATGCTTAATACAACTATGCTCCAGGTCAACGGACTCGTAAAGAGCTTCCAGTAATCCAGGACTGGATGGTCATTTACCATTGAGATGAATCCGCCTTCGGAAATCGTCAAAACGATTGAAAGTGATGCCGGGATAAACAAACCGGATAACCCGTACATGAAGGTATATCCTTTATGCCCATATGAACCATACATCGCAAATGCGTAATAGGATCCGCGGATTGCAAGCAGGATGATCGCGATGCTTGCAGGAACCAATAGCGTCGTCCCATAGTAGAATGCAGTTTTAGGGAAGAAACCGATAATCCCGACGAAGAAGAAAACGAGAAATACATTTGTTACTTCCCATACAGGTGAGAGGTAGCGCTCAATAATGTTCGTCAGGATATGGTCACGCCTAGTCAGTGTGTTATATGCATTGAAGAAACCTGCACCAAAGTCGATGGATCCGATTATCAAGTAGCCAAACAGGAAAATCCATAAGACAGAAAGTCCGACTATTTCGAGCGTCATACGAAGTCACCGCCTTTTTCTTTGCGTCTATCCTCAATTTCTTGCTCCACTGGATTCTTCTTGAACATGCGTCTGAGAATGACGACACTACCTACTCCAAGAATCAGATATAGACCGGCAAATAGCACCAGAATTAAATCCACTTGGCCACTGGTCGTAGCCGCATCCTCCACTCGCATGATGTTTCGCAAAATCCAAGGCTGACGGCCTACTTCTGCGAGCCACCAACCGAATTCAATTGCCAGCACTGCTAACGGTCCGCTCGCAACAAGCAGCCATCTGAACCATTTCGTCTGTACAATCGACCACTTTCTCCATACCGCGAATACATAGACAGCAGAAAGGAAAGCTAGCCACATGCCGATTGTCACCATCATGTCAAATAAGTAATGAATGTATAGTGGTGGTTCTTCATCATCAGGCACTTGGTCAAGTCCCTTAACTTCAGAGAATGGGTCGCCATGGGCAAGAATACTCAGCGCATATGGAATTTTGATGGCATACTTAACTTCCCCATCGTCCAGAACGCCGTACATTACTAACGAAGCATTTTCTTCCGTCTCAAAATGCCATTCCGCAGCAGCGAGTTTTTCAGGCTGGTACTCCGCCAAATATTTCCCGGAGAAGTCCCCGATAATTGCCGTTGCAATAGAGAAGATAAGGCCGAGCTTCATTGTTAAAAACAAGGCTTTTTTATGGTACACATGATTGGAGCCTCTCAATAATCGGTAAGCAGCAATCGAAGCAAGCACAAATGCCGCCGTCATGTAGGCTGTCACAACAACATGCGCCACTTTAGTAGGCATTGCAGGGTTGAACATGGCCAGCAGAGGATTGATGTTAATCAATTCCCCATCTACCAAATCAAATCCTTGAGGAGCATTCATGAATGCATTCACAATCGTAATAAATACCGCTGAGAATGATGCCCCGACTGCAACCGGAATCAGTAATAATAAATGTTTCTTTTGATTTTCAAATCGATCCCATGTATATAAATAAATCCCTAAAAATATGGCTTCAAAGAAAAACGCGAACGTTTCCATGAATAATGGCAAAGCTATCACGTTCCCTGCAAGTTCCATAAAGTTCGGCCAGAGTAATGAAAGTTGGAGACCAATGGCCGTCCCTGTAACTACGCCCACTGCAACTGTGATGACGAAACCACGTGCCCACCGTCTTGCGAGAAGAATGTAATGTTCATCATTTTTCTTGATTCCCACCCACTGGGCGATCATAATCATGAGCGGAATACCTACCCCAATGGTGGCATAGATAATATGAAACGATAGCGTAAGTTCAGTTAATATCCTACTAAAAAATACTGCTTCTTCATTCCCCACTTAAAACCCCTCCTATTAACTTCAGAAAATCCTACCTATTATCGACAACATCATAATGGTTGCCACAATAAACGCAAGCCACATTAACTTTTTCTCTTGTTTTTTATACATGTCGTCACCTTCCTTAATTCCTATCATACCCCAATTAGAGTCATTCAAAATCTCGGGATGTATCGATTTTGTCACGTCCCTGTGAAGGAAATGTGAAAACTATCACATATTGATATTGCGAAAGTTCTGAGCATTTTGTATTCTAAGTAAATCATACTTAATTTTCGAGGTGAATGCGATGAAAACGAAGCGTAAAGTGTTGGCGTACATAACAAAAGGCCAGGCACCCAATTTGGAATTACTTGTTTTCGAGCACAAACAACATCCGGAAGCAGGCTTGCAAGTTCCAGCCGGCACAATCGAAGAAGACGAGCAACTAATTGATGCATTGTACCGGGAAATTAATGAAGAAACAGGTATCACGCGTGACAAACTGTCTTTCATTGGAAAAATCCACAAGTATAACTATTATCCGAATGGAAAAGGCACAGTTCATGAACGTAATTTTTTCCATCTGGATTATGCGGGCGACCAACAAAATTGGGAGCACCTTGTGGTTTGCGATGGATTAGATAACGGCCTCACATTCCAGTTCCGTTGGGAGCCACTCGGAACGTTGCCAAAACTTGCAGGTGCACAGGATGTTGCAGTTGAGATGCTAAGTCTGAGAAGAAAGAGACATGAGGAATCGACCGATTGAGTAAAAGGCGAGAAAATCCATTCATTGATGATTGGTGGAAAACCTGTCTTTACAAGTTACTATAAAAAGAACAAAGAGCATTTCCTGGTCTTCCAGGAAATGCTCTACAAATTAATTATGGACGGTCTTGTTCACGAATGTCGTTGATCGGAACAAACACTTCAATATGACGATATAAATTTTCAAATACCGCTGGTGCATTCCCACCGTATTCACCGTCTAAATTTAGTTGGACATGATCGTCTGCTGATACAGTGATATGTTTGGCTTTTTTATAAACAACATGAGGATCTTCCAAATGCTCACCACGTATTGCAAGGGTTGCCAATCGAATAAACTCGGCAATGTTACACTTTCTCAAAATGAGTAATGTAAACAGGCCATCATTGACGCTCGAGTCGGGAGCAAGTCTTTCAAATCCACCTACTGAATTTGTCAGGCCCACAAGAAACATCATCGCTTCGTCATCAAACACTTCCCCATCGTATTCTATCCTTACTTGGGAAGCGCGAATAGACGGCAGCATTTCAATTCCTTTTAAATAATATGCGAGTTGACCAAGTACAGTTTTCAACTTACTCGGTACGTCATACGTTAACTCAGTTATTTTCCCGCCGCCCGCGATATTAATAAAATAGCGATCATTGACAACGCCAACATCAACGGGAATTGTATCGTTCGCCAAAATAATGTTCACTGCCTTATCAATATCTCGAGGAATTCGAAGTGCGCGCGCAAAGTCATTAGTCGTTCCCATTGGGATTAGGCCGACTTTCGGGCGCTTTTCAAATTGACTGATTCCGGCCACTACTTCATTTAACGTGCCGTCCCCACCAGCTGCAATCACCAGGTCAAATCCTCGCTCCACTGCATAATTAGCGGCTCCAACAGCGTCACCTTCACACGTCGTTGCGTGACATGACGTTTCGTAACCAGCCTTCTCTAATTTTTCTAAAACCTCAGGCAAGTGTTTTTTGAATAACTCACGGCCAGATGTTGGATTGTAAATAATGCGTGCACGTTTCATACACATTTCCTTCTTCCTGCTTTACATTTTATTCTATTTGCTAGGACTCCTGAGCGATCTGAAAAGTTCCCTGTCAACAGTTCAGCAGGAATAGTCCACGAAAAGAAGCCGGACATATGCCTCGGCTTGATTTCTTTATTATATACGAATGCACCCAGTAGAACAATTATGACTGTTTTTGCAGTGCTCCTGTAAATTCCTTACGGATGTCCTCGTAAACCCACAACCAGTATTCAGGTGTAGATTTGTACTGAGCTGTGATTTTCTCAATAAAATCCTTTTGCTTGTCTTTGAACGTTGGGTCATCTGATGCGGGCATTTCTTTACGAAGTTCCATCACATATTCTTGAAGTTTCGGTGCACGAGGACCCCATTTCGCAATGACTTTTCCATCTTGATTCAACAATAAGTAAATTGGGATTGATCGGCCACCGTTTGTTAAATAACGGTCCATTAAGTCCAAAGTTTGATCTCGGTAAACTACTCGGACCTCTATATCTGCCGCTTCAGCAACACGACGCAAAATCGGATTATTCATCATAGCATCCCCGCACCAATCTTCAGTAATAGCTAAAATGCGTGGCGATTTATCTTTTAATAAGGAAATGAATTCATCGTCTTGAGGGACATGGAATTGTTCATAAATATGAAAGCTGTTGTCTTTATGGGTCTCCATTTTCTCCATATATTCATTCAAAGAAATGGCTTCATCAAAGTATTGTTGTTCTGTTTTCATGAGTGTATCTCCTCCTCTCCCTTCAGTTTACGTATTTTCATCTGATSAATCAAATTTTTAGTTGACAGTCTATTTAAAGAAGCATAAAGTTAGTTAATATTTTCATACTCACCAATTAGGAAGTGCGATTATGCGTCCAAGGAATAAGAAAAAATTTTTATTGCCTCCTCCCCTGTTAATTGCGGGAAGTTTCTTGTTTTTAATTCTGCTAGGTACGCTTTGTTTAAAGCTTCCTTTTGCCACGAACACACCTATTTCGTGGACGGATGCTTTGTTTGTTGCGACGTCAGCGACAACCGTAACGGGACTCAGCGTTTTTGACCCTGCCTCCACTTTGACTTGGTTTGGTGAAGGAGTACTTATGTTCCTCATCCAATGCGGGGGAATCGGCTTGATGACATTTGCCGTAGCATTACTCATTGTACTTGGAAAGAAAATCGGCCTTCAAAACCGCATCTATTTGCAAGAGTCTTTCAATCAACAATCTGTCGGGGGTATCGTCAAACTAGTAAAGCTGATTTTGACATTCGTTTTAACGGTTCAGTCCATTGCGATGGTCATCATGACCCTCCATTGGACTCCCAAATTCGGTTTTTCAGAAGCACTTTACTTAAGTGTATTCCATGTTATTTCCGCTTTTAATAATGCTGGGTTCGCATTGTTTCCGGATAACCTGATCGGGTTCTCGGGAGATCCCATCGTGAATTTAGTGTTATCAGCCTTATTTATAATAGGTGGACTTGGTTTTACTGTCATTGTTGACATTCATCAGAAAAAATCATTCAGAGAATGGTCTCTTCACACGAAAATGATGATTATCGGTACAATCAGCATTAACGTGTTAGCGTCCGTCACGTTTTTCCTGTTAGAATACGGAAACCCTGCCTCTTTAGGTAACATGACTTTTTACGAAAAAATTATGACATCCTATTTCCAAGGCGTTACTCCTCGTACGGCAGGATTCAATACCGTGAATTATGGTGACTTGGAAGATCCTACGATTTTGCTAACCATGATTCTCATGTTTATTGGTGCAGGGAGTGCATCAACGGCATCAGGCATCAAACTAACTACTTTTATGGTTGTTATTCTTGCTACAGTTGCGTTCTTCCGCCAACGCGGCGAACCAGAATTGTTCGGTCGCTCCATACGTATCGATACAGTAATTCGTTCATTGGCAATTACAACAATCAGTACATTGTTCGTGATGGCCTTTATCTTCCTGTTAACCGTATCAGAAAAAATCCCATTTCTTCCGCTCGCATTTGAAGTCGTTTCAGCCTTTGGAACAGTCGGATTATCGATGGGAATTACTGGGCAACTGAGCGACTTAGGCGAAGTATTATTATGTGTGGTCATGTTTGTTGGTCGAATCGGCTCACTCACATTGTTCTTCTTATTAATGAAGCCGAAAAAAGTCAATTATCGTTATCCGTATGATCAAGTATTTACTGGATGATTATCGAAAGCCTTCCACGAAAACGGAAGGCTTTTACTATCCATTTATGGGTAAACTTAAATCAAAAAGCTGAAAATGAGGTGAATCTATTGTTTTTAATTGCATTGCTAAAACCATTAAAAACTTATGAAGACTATGTCTATAAAGCCAATGCCTATTCTCATATATTCCAGAAAGAAAAAGCAATTGCAACGATGGAACAAGCAGCCATACACCCACAATTTTCGATCGAAGAAAGATCAAGCGGCTACATTTATTTAGGGATTCGCTATTCTAAAATGTTGAACTACCGAAAAGCATCCGATTGTTATCATAAAGGATTTGAGCTGATGATTGACGAGCCTTTTTCATATCGTAGTCCCTTTAAACAAGCCATTGAGGCTTTCATCAAAAATGGCGATGACGTGAGAGCGAAGTTTTGGCTAAATAATCTCCTCGAACGTCAAAGTTATGATAAGAATTTCAGGAAGCTTGCTGCTCTTGAGAAGAAATTATATTGAGATGGTTTTATTCGTGTATCTCAACTAACTTAACTTAATGCTTAGACAGCGGTGAACGATGAAAAAGGATTTGTCGATCAAACTGGAGATTTATCAATCAAACTGGCTACATTGTCAATCAAACTAAGGATTTATCAATCAAACGAAGCACTTTATCAATCAAACAGATTTCAAAAGCAAGTTTACTTGGTGAGATTCCATATTCATAATCCATAAAAAAAGCGACTCCACGTTGATGGAGTCGCTTTTGTATTTATCGTTTTGAAATTTCTTCTTGAAGGATTTTATTAACCAACGGTGGGTTAGCTTGTCCTTTTGTTGCTTTCATAATTTGACCAACCAAGAAGCCAATCGCACGGTCTTTCCCGTTTTTGAAGTCTTCGATTGATTGTGCATTCGCGTCCAATGTTTGTGTGACGATGTCACGAAGCGCACCTTCGTCAGAAATTTGAACTAAGCCTTTTTCTTTCACGACTTGTTCAGCAGTTCCGCCATTGTCAGCAAGTTCTTTGAATACTTTTTTCGCGATTTTCGAAGAGATCGTGCCATCGCTGATTAGTTTGATCATGCCAGCCAAACCTTCAGGCGTTAGCTTTGTATCATGTAATTCTTTTTGGTCGACGTTCAAGTAAGCTGATACTTCACCCATCATCCAGTTAGATGCAAGCTTCGTATCCGCACCAAGAGCAATCGTTGCTTCAAAGAAATCGGACATTTCTTTCGTTAACGTCAAGACCATTGCATCGTATGATGGCAAGCCCAACTCTTCAACATAACGTTGTTTACGAGCGTCAGGAAGTTCAGGAATATCCGCACGTACACGGTCCATCCATTCTTGGTCAATGACTAAATCGACTAAGTCCGGTTCCGGGAAGTAACGATAATCGTCCGCTCCTTCTTTAACACGCATTAACAATGTTTTGCCTGTCGATTCGTCAAAACGACGAGTTTCTTGCAGGATTTCTCCACCTGAAAGCAACACTTCTGCCTGACGAATTTCTTCATGCTCAAGGCCGCGACGCACATAGTTGAATGAGTTCAAGTTTTTCAATTCAGCTTTTGTCCCGAATTGCTCTTGACCGTAAGGACGAAGTGAAATGTTGGCATCACAACGTAGTGAGCCTTCTTCCATCTTACAATCCGATACGCCTGTGTACTGGATGATTGATTTCACTTTTTCCAAGTACGCATAAGCTTCTGCAGGTGTGCGGATATCTGGCTCTGAAACGATTTCGATTAATGGTGTACCTTGACGGTTGTAATCAACCAATGAGTACCCTTTATCGGTATGTGACAGTTTCCCAGCATCTTCTTCTAAGTGCAAGCGAGTAATCCCGATACGTTTTTTGTAGCCATCCACTTCAATTTCAACCCAGCCGTGTTCACCGATTGGTTGGTCGAATTGAGAGATTTGGTACGCTTTCGGATTATCCGGATAGAAGTAGTTCTTGCGATCGAATTTCGTATGTGTTGAGATTTCACAGTTCAGTGCCATCGCTGCTTTCATGCCGAAATCAATTGCACGTTTATTAACAACAGGTAAAACTCCTGGGTATCCAAGGTCGATTACATGTGTATTTGTATTCGGTTCTGCGCCAAAGTGGGCAGGTGAAGGTGAAAACATTTTCGAATCTGTTTTCAGCTCTACGTGAATTTCTAAACCAATGACTGTTTCAAAGTTCATGATTTTGCTCCCTCCCAAAGTTGAGGAGTTTCTTTATGGAAGCTTGTCGCCTGCTCGTAAGCATGAGCTACACGATAAATCGTTGCTTCATCAAAGTGTTTCCCGATAATTTGCAAGCCCAGTGGCATTCCTTCAGAGTATCCACATGGTACCGAGATTCCTGGGACACCAGCCAAGTTTACAGGGATGGTTAAAATATCATTTGCATACATCGTCAATGGATCATCGTTTTTCTCGCCCACTTTAAATGCAGGTGTTGGCGTCGTTGGTCCAATGATGACGTCGTATTTTTCAAATACTTGATCGAAATCTTGTTTGATCAATGTACGCACTTGTTGTGCTTTTTTGTAGTATGCATCGTAAGAACCTGCGCTTAATGCAAATGTTCCTAACATGATGCGGCGTTTTACTTCGTCTCCGAAACCTTGCGCACGTGTTTCTTTGTATAAGTCCATTAATGATTCCACGTTTTCTGCACGGAAACCATAACGGATCCCATCAAAACGAGCTAAGTTTGAAGATGCTTCTGAAGAAGCCAGTAAATAGTAAGTTGCTAAGCCGTATTTTGAGTGAGGTAAAGATACTTCTTCCCAAGTTGCGCCAAGTGATTCCAATACTTTCAATGCATCAAGTACCGATTGTTTGGCAGCTTCCCCAACACCATCTCCTAAATACTCTTTAGGAACACCGATGCGAAGGCCTTTAACGTCACCAGTCAATGATTCAACAAAGCTTGGTACATCAACATTTGCAGAAGTTGTATCGTTTTCGTCCACACCTGAAATCGCTTCAAGCAATAACGCATTGTCTCTTACATTGCGTGTAATCGGTCCGATTTGGTCTAAAGAAGATGCGAAAGCAACCAACCCAAAACGAGATACACGGCCATATGTTGGTTTCATCCCAACTACACCACAGAATGATGCTGGTTGACGGATTGAACCACCTGTATCAGACCCTAATGAAAATGGTACTTCACCCGCTGCAACTGATGCTGCAGATCCACCTGAAGAACCTCCAGGAACACGGTCAAGATCCCAAGGGTTACGAGTGATTTTGTACGCTGAGTTTTCTGTTGAAGAACCCATTGCGAATTCGTCCATGTTCAGTTTACCGATAGTGATCATGCCCGCTTCACGCAGTTTACGAACGACTGTCGCATCGTAAATCGGGTTGAAACCTTGAAGGATTTTAGAAGAACATGTTGTTTCGATGCCTTCTGTTACGATGTTGTCTTTTACACCAATCGGCATACCGAATAACGGTCCGCGTTTTGATGCAGGCACTTCGTCCATTTCTTTTGCTTGAGCCATTGCTTGTTCTTTATTAAGTGCTAAAAATGCTTTTACGTCACCGTCTAAAGTTTCGATACGTGTATAGGCTTCAGCTGTCAAATCTGCAATTGATAGTTCTTTGTTATGTATCATTTCTTGCAGGTCGGTTGCTGAGTAGTTGAATAATG
Organism: Paenisporosarcina sp. P4_D4; assembly: GCF_056401835.1. NCBI lineage: Bacteria > Bacillati > Bacillota > Bacilli > Caryophanales > Caryophanaceae > Paenisporosarcina > Paenisporosarcina sp. P4_D4. The sequence continues at coordinate 17,527 of NZ_JBFUIO010000016.1, forward strand.
TCATGGATAGTCCCTCCTTACGTCAAAATCAGTCTAAAATTGATGGTACTTTTACTTGGCCCGCTTCTTGCTCACGAACATTTTTCATCATTTTCTCACGGTCAAGTCCAGGGACTGCCTTGTCTTCACGCAATACGTTCACTAACGGTAAGACATGTGTAGTTGGTACAACATTTGTTGTATCCAGTTCATTTAACTGCTCAGCAAAATTGGTTATTGCCGCAAGTTGGCCTGCAAACATTTCAGCTTCTTCATCTGTAATGGCAAGACGTGCTAAATGTGCTACGTGCTTTACTTCTTCTTTTGATATATTCGCCATTTTTTACACCTCCGAATTCACAATCATACCGAGTATCATATCATTTTTCACTTTAAAAGAATAGAGACAGCATCAAGCTGTCCCTAGGTATTACAATGGTTTTGCTAAATTGAATCTATTCCCATTTGATGATTTCCAGCGACAAGCAAACTCGTACTTCTGTTTCATGTCCTCAGAGTCGAGCTAAATTGGCGCTTTTCGCATTTCTAGTCATAAATATGGACGTAAGGCTCTTTCTCGTCAGCTTCTTTAATGACCAGTGCTTCTGGTCCGTTAATCGATGTGACGCTGACTTCTACATGCATGGAAGCTGGGAAATGTTCCATCACCAGTCCCGTCATGTATTGCGTAAAGCCAATGATTTCAGCCGTACCATAAAACTGTATCGGAATATCAATGGTCATTTTCTTAATATGATCGTCCTGGTAGAACCCAGTACCAACGATACTTGTGAAATTCGAGAAATACTCTTCCACATCTTGTTTGAATTTATTGAACGATTGTCCCACTTCACGGTACTTTTCTTCGGAAACAGGTTGTGGGAACAGAACGAATTCTTCATTAATGTCTGTCCAATCAGAAACTGATGCTTTTCCTTCACCAACTTGCCCGCTTGCAAAATATGTACCCGGTACTATGGAATTGCGGCTTTCTTGTCGGAACAAGCCAACCGTAATTGGCACTTTCTCAAGTCCTTTCATTGTACGCATGCGTTTAACGATTTCATTGGCCATCTTTTTACCTTGTTCAACAATGACTGCTTGGGGAATTGGTTCTTCATACGTCGCACCAAAGTCTTCCTTTTGGTAGTAATAGGTAGAATTCATGGCAAGACCAATGGAAACACCACCAAGTTTCACTTCGTTTTTATCTGATTTTACTAAATAGTTTTGCTCAACTATATGTGCTAAATATATAGGTGCTTTTTTGGCTAACTCAGCTGTCATGTTTCCTTCTTTAGGACGACTTGGATTTAACCCGTCTTTCGTTTGCGAACTTCGGGCTAACCACGAACTTAGTACTTCCGCATCAAGCATTTGACCTTCTTGGAAAAAGTAGTCGTCTGGTGAAAACGTACGTTGCGACAAACGCAATAACCCGCTTTCTACTTCTTTCACATCGTACTTGGAATAAATATTTGAGACGACTAATCCTCGACTCATACTTTCTTGATATGGCAAGAGGGTACGATAATACTGGTCCGAAATTTGCATGCTCGGAATGATCGTTGCCTCTTCTTTACTTTTTTCAGTTTCAGTGTTGACTTTTGTATCTTTACTTAGGCTCGGGATACACCCTGCAAGTAAGGTTAAAGATATTATAGCTGGAATCCAGCGTATTCGTTTCATTATAGGAAGGACTCCTTCACCCATTTAATTCTTCAATCAGACGGTTTTCATCCCATACCGGAATGCCCAACGTACGGGCTTTGTCGAGTTTAGAACCGGCATCTTCACCTGCAATGACGATGTCTGTTTTTTTACTCACACTCCCAGAGACGGTACCGCCTACTTGTTCTATTTTCTCTTTTGCTTCTTGTCGTGTCAATTGTTCCATTTTCCCAGTTAACACAACTGTTTTACCTGTCAATACGTGATCCAAGTTTGAAAGATCCACTTTTTTACCAGTATAGGATAAGTTCACTCCTAGTTTTTCAAGTCGTGCGATTAATTCCTGCACTTCTTCGTTGTCAAAGTAACTTACAACGGAGCCCGCCATTTTATCGCCAATTTCATGAACTGACGTCAGTTGTTCTGGAGTTGCTTGCGCAAGTGACTTCATATCTCCGAACTCTTCTGATAGAATTTTGGCGGCCTTCTCACCAACATGTCGAATTCCTAATCCAAATAATACGCGCTCCATTGAATTTTGCTTGGATGATTCAATGGCAATAACCAGATTCGTTGCCGACTTCTCACCCATTCGATCCAACTGGATCAATTGATCTTTCGTAAGCGTAAACAAGTCCGAAACATCGTGGATGAGTCCTTCACGGAACAATTGCTCCACCACTTTTTCACCGAGTCCATCAATATTCATTGCGTTTCGCGACACAAAATGAATGAGTCCTTCGGTAATTTGAGCAGGGCATTGAGGATTGACACAACGTAGTGCCACTTCACCTTCAATACGAACGAGTTCACTCTCACAAACTGGACAATGTGTAGGCATGTTAAATGCCGGCAACTCCTCTTTACGAGCCTCAAGAACCACTGCCACCACTTCTGGAATGATGTCGCCTGCTTTGCGGATAATGACGGTATCCCCAATACGAATGTCTTTTTCACGAATCAAATCTTCGTTATGTAAAGACGCTCGTCCGACGGTCGTTCCTGCCACTTGTACAGGTTCAAGTATTGCTGTCGGTGTTAAGGCACCTGTACGTCCGACGGTCAATTCAATGTCGAGCAGAGTGGTTACAACTTCTTCAGCCGGGAACTTATACGCTGTCGCCCAACGTGGACTCTTAGCCGTGAAGCCTAAATCCTGTTGGTGAACATAGCGATTCACTTTTATGACGATGCCGTCAATTTCATAAGGTAGATTTGGACGTTCTGCTGTCCACTTTTCAATATACGATACGACTTCGTCGATTGACTGACAGGTTTGTCGTTCCCTATTTGTTTGAAAACCAAGTTCGTCCAAATAATCGAGCGCTTGTGCATGGCTATCCAGCTGATATGCTTCCCCGTCCCCACCGATGCCATAAACGAAAATGGCCAGGTTACGACTTGCGGCAATTTTCGGATCAAGCTGACGCAATGAGCCCGCTGCTGCATTTCTCGGGTTTGCGAACTTTTCTTCTTCATTTGCCACACGTGTTTCATTCAATGCGGTAAACGATCTTTTAGGCATGTAGGCTTCGCCTCGAACTTCGATAGTGAGCGGTTTTTTCAAGCGTAACGGAATGGAACGGATGGTTTTTAAATTCTCCGTAATATCTTCCCCTATGCGACCATCACCACGTGTTGCGCCGCGGAAAAAAACGCCATTTTCATAGCTGAGTGAAATGGCTAAGCCGTCTATTTTCAATTCACATACATATGAAAACTCGTCCCCTATGCTTGCACGGATGCGTCGGTCGAAATCTTCCAAATCCTCCCGTCCAAAAGCATTCGATAAACTGAGCATCGGATATGTGTGTGATACTTTCTTGAATCCTTCAAGAACCACTCCACCAACACGTTGAGTTGGCGAATCCGGATAAATCAGGTCAGGAAATTCACTTTCAATGGCAATGAGTTCCTGCAAATATTGGTCATAAACCGCATCAGGCACGACTGGCTGATCCAGCACATAATAGGCATAGCCTGTATCGTGCAAAAGCTGATTGAGTTCTTTCACACGTTCTTCCAATTGTACTTTATCCATAGAGTCGTTCCTCCGCTCGATCTGTTATAACTATTTAAAAAGGAGCATCAAAAGAGCCAGTCTTGGAACTCAGGTTAAGAACGCCACATCCTGCTCCTGCGATTACTCGTCGCAAAATAATTCCTGCTCCTGCGATTACTCGTCGCAAAATTCCTTTTGTGACAACACATGAGTAACCAACTTCGTGTTAGCCCGAGGCGACGCAGCCTTTGAGTACCGCACTTGCACAGAATGTGCTGGCTTCTGCAATGCTTACAGGATGTAAGTATTGCAGAAGTTCCTCTTGTATTTAATACGTGAGGAACGGAAAAGCAAGCCAACGGTTTTTGGTACCCAGCCTAAGTGCCACGTCCTGCTCCTGCGATTACTCGTCGCAAAATTCCTGCTCCTGCGATTACTCGTCGCAAAATTCCTGCTCCTGCGGTTACTCGTCGCAAAATTCCTTTTGTGGCAACGGCTGCATAACCTGCTTCGTGGAGGCCACGACGTGCTATTTTGAGCGGACTTTTTAAATTATCTATAATTTATACTTTTTCAACTGGTGCAAACTTCGCAAGTAATCGCTTGATGCCGGTTGGGCTTGGGAAAGCGATATCGATTTCCGTATTCTCGCCTTCACCGCGTACACTGACAACTGTTCCTTCGCCCCATTTTTTATGAACGGCTTTGTCGCCCGTATTCCATCCAAGCTTGTCCCCGCCTGAAGCTTTATATGCAGGACGTTCAACTGCTGGACGCGTAGTGTTCGCAACCGAACGACGGGTAGTTTGACTTCTGCCTGTACCTGCAGATTGTTTCAACGTCACATGCTCTAGAATATCTTCTGAGATCTCCGCAATGAATCGGGAAGGATTGTTGTAGCCGCTTCGGCCGAATAATGTTCGCGATTGTGCACAAGTTAAATACAGACGCTCTTCAGCACGTGTAATCCCTACGTATGCTAAGCGGCGTTCTTCTTCCATTTCGTCATTGTCACCGATCGAACGTGAATGAGGGAAGACGTTTTCTTCCATCCCAATGATGAATACGACCGGGAACTCCAGTCCTTTTGCTGCGTGCATCGTCATTAGTACGACTTTTCCTTTAGATACATCTTCATCGTTATCCAACTTATCCAAATCGGAAATCAGCGCCAAATCAGTAAGGAAAGATACAAGGGTTTTATCTTCACTGCGTTCTTCAAACGCTTTCGTTACGGATAAAAACTCTTCAATATTCTCAAGACGGCTTTCTGATTCGATCGTCTTTTCATTTCGCAGCATATTACGGTAGCCGGTTTTATCCAATACTTGCTCCACGAGTTCAGTGACAGATAAGAATTCCTGCATTTGAGTGAATCCATCCATCATCTGGTGGAATTTAGCCGCTTCGTTTGCTGCGCGTGCTGGCAATCCCATAAAGTCCACTTCGCGAAGTGCATCAAAAATGGAACGGTCCTGTTCAAGTGCATACATTGCCATTCGTTCGAAAGACGTCGCACCAATGTTGCGTTTTGGTTCATTGATGATACGCGCCAATGCCAAATCATCTTCGTTGTTGGCAATCAAACGTAAGTATGACAGCAAGTCTTTAATCTCTTTGCGATCATAGAACTTCGTGCCGCCAACGATTGTGTAGGTAATATTCGATTTGACCAAAACTTCCTCCATCACACGAGATTGGGCATTTGTGCGATACAGAATGGCGAAATCATCAAGGGTACGATTGCCCTTTTCCATCAATTCCTGAATTGTTTTGACGACAAACTGTGCTTCCTGCTGTTCGTCATAAGCTTTGTAAACATTGATTGCTTCACCTGAACCGTTGTCCGTACGCAGTTCTTTTGGATAGCGACCTGTATTGTTTTGTATGACGTCATTTGCGGCTTTCAGGATGCGTTTAGTCGAGCGATAATTTTGCTCCAGCATAATGGCCTGGGCATTTGGATAATCTTTTTCAAAAGACATGATGTTTTGAATATCTGCTCCACGCCAGCGATAAATCGATTGATCCGAGTCGCCTACTACGCACAAGTTATTGAATTTCTTTGCCAACATCTGTACAAGTTCGTATTGGGCTTTGTTCGTATCTTGATATTCATCAACATGAATATAATGAAATTTGTTTTGATAAAACTCCAACACATCCGGTACACGTTTGAACAGAGTTAACGTTGTCATAATCAGATCATCAAAATCGAGGGATTGATTTTTGCGAAGACGTTTGTCATACGCTGTGTAGACTTCCGACGCTGTCTTCTCGAACGGATTGAACTGATTCATTTGGCTCGCAAATGTTTCGGCATCAATGCACTCGTTTTTTGCTGAGCTGATAGCGTTTAACATGGAACGGGGATCATATTTTTTAGGGTCGATGTTCTGGTCTTTCAAAATACGTTTAATGACTGTCAATTGTTCAGTGGTATCCAAAATGGAGAAGCTTTTTGAGTAACCGATTCGATCGATATCGCGACGTAAAATACGTACACACATCGAGTGGAATGTAGAAACCCACATACGCTCTCCTGCTCCATTGCCAAGTAGGCCATCGATACGCTCACGCATTTCTCTTGCTGCTTTATTCGTAAATGTAATCGCCAAAATTTTCGATGGGTAGACTTCTTTTTCCACGACTAAATAAGCGATTCTGTGAGTTAACACACGTGTTTTCCCAGATCCCGCTCCTGCCATAATCAGTAAGGGACCTTCCGTTGCTTTTACTGCTTTTTCTTGTTCGGGATTCATCCCGTTTAATAAATTCTTTACGATTAATTCCATTATGCACCGTCCTTCACGAACATTTGTTCTTCAATTATAAACTGCTTATGTTAATTGTCAAAGTGTCACTGCATGAACAGCTTTCACTGTTTCGAGCGCTTCGTTCAAATTGTCATAAAGATGATTGCCCACTACAACTGTGTCCGCAATCATTGCCATTTCAGTCGCTAGTCTTGCCGATGTAATGCCACCGCCGTAAAAGAGACGCGTGTTTTTCAAAACGTTTTTTGCAGCTTTCACCATCTTGGGGTCTCCATAAACACCGCTATATTCTAAGTAGAATATCGGAAACTTGAAAAAGTGTTCAGCCAGCCTTGCGTGGGCAATCACTTCTTCCTCTGATAAAGAAGTGTGAGCTTCAGTCGCGCGTGCCGCCTTACAATCCGCATTCAAAATACAGTAACCTTCCGGAACAAGTTCATTCCAGTCCATATAATCCCCGAATTCCTTGATGGCTTCGATATGCAAATCCTTCACCCATGCGGTATTTGTACTATTTAACACGGAAGGAATGAAATAGAAATCGAATCCTGGCGTCACGGAGTCTATCGTCGAAATCTCCAGTGCAACCGGTACATTATATTGTCTAACTCTAATTAGTAAGTCCAAAACCAAATCAAGGGTAACTCCATCTGTACCACCGACTAGAATGGCGTCCGTTCCAGATTCACACACCTGCTTTAGCGCTTCTTCGGATATTTCCTTCGCAGGATCTAATTTAAAAATGTGACGCCACTCCTGATACATCATCGGTTCCCACCTATCTATGTTCATATTCATCTATCTAGTATAACAAAAAAACCCTCCTATCCGAAGAGTGAGAGCGGGCAAATATTTGGTATCATTCGTTTAATCGACATCAATTTGCTTTTTATCGGCATGAAACTCTTATTAATCCGCATCGTTCTCGTATTATTCGGATTTACCCATTTTTACCCAACAATAAAGGACCACTCGGATGTGAGTGGTCCCTGTGATGGTTTATTCGTTGGAATTTCCGTACTTAGGAAATTGAAAAGGTTTTTCGTCAGGGTATAGCCTGCCTAGCATTTCATCATATGTATCGTTCCCGTAATCGAAACAACGACGCACGCGAGAAATGGTAGCCGTGCTGGCTCCAGTCTCATTTTTAATCGTTTCATATGTTTTCTTCAGTCGTAATAAATGAGCCACTTCAAAGCGTTGAGATAACGATTGAATTTCACTTATAGTGCATAAATCATCAAAAAATCGATAGCATTCTTCAATGTCTTTTAATTCTAAGACCGCTTTAAATAACTGATCCGTTTGATGACCGCGTATTTTATCTACTTGCATGGTTGTTACCTCCTTTTCGAAGCATTTTTAGGGCGTAAATGTAACCATTTGGTCAATACCGGGGTTTGTTTTCACTAAATGAATCCAGCTTTTTCCTGGAACGAGTTTAGCGGGTTCACCATTTTCCATTGGCACTAGCACACCATCTATTTGTTGCCATTCGATTTCTTTCATCATACCTGCTTGGAATAAGTAGCCTTTGCCACCCGATTTTAAATCGAGTTGTTGTCTTCCTGCGCCATCAATTGTTTGATGATCCACTTCAAAAAACATTACATTGGCTAAGCTGATCTCTTCGTCAGTCTCTCTATCTATCGTGACAATCCCTCCAGAAGAACGAGAGTATTGTTGAGTAAGTGTATCATATGAATACACATGGTGGAAGTCTTCACTCCCGCCATAGCGGACATCAATCATTGATGCAGGAGTACCCAAAGGAACATCTTCGACTGAATCATAGAATGCCAGGTTCGGAATTTTTTCGATTTCTTGTCGGGCACCAACTTTGTCCATTCCTTCGATGACATGTTCACCTGTAATGTACGAATTGTGAGGTGCTACACGATCTTTGGAACGTAAAAATAGGGAACCGTCATATTGCATGCCATTGATGTTTTCCACATCTCCTGTAGTTAACATCAGTCGCGCTTCCGGGCTATAGCCGTGTGCCACGTAAAAGGCATCGAGACCGGATGCAATTTCAATAAAGTAATCACGTGCACTTCGGACCGGTCCAATTTCATTAGGCAATTCGCTTTGATACAATGCAAGCAAACGTGTCACGTTTCCTTCTGCCACCATTTCATAAACAATATCTGCACTTGCAAGTCCCGATTGTGGTCTTGCTTTCGGGTGATTATTGATTGTGACCAGCACAGGACGTTTCGTGAATTCTTCTTCGGAACGTTCACCCGAATAAGGTGCAGCAAAAGGTAAGGTTATCACTTCTTCGTCTTCATTATCATCTGTCGTTTCATCCTCGTTTGGATTTTCTGCGTCGACTGTATTTTCTTTATCTTTAGAACAACCCGCAATAATAAGCAACAAAACCATCATAAACAGCCATTTCTTCATTTCTCCGAACCCCCTAAGATCTCATGAATGAAGGGAACAACACTGATTTTTTCATGACATCATATATGCCGCGTTGTGTAATACGGACATATGGTAAATGAGTCGATTGCAAAAATAGCAATGTGTAAATCGCATCACCATGTGTATACCCTCGTTCGTTCAATGCTTTCTTCAAAAACAATTCCCGCTCAATCAAATCTTCCACTTTTTCATTTGATAGTCCTCCACCTATTGCCAGTGGAATGTGTGCAATGACTTCACCATGTTCAACGAGCACGATGCCGCCTTTCATCCGCTTCATTTCATTGAAAGCTACTAACATATCTTTATGGTTTTTACCTATTAGAATAATATCTCCTGTATTCGAGTAAGACGAAGCAAAGCCCTGCACAGAAGTCGCAAAACCTTTAATCATCGTGTTGACACGCCACTTACCATCGCGGTCAATTAACATCAGATAGCTCTCATCATGATCAGAACTTAAGCTCGACTCACCAGTGTGAATCGATACACTATATGGCTTCGTGATCACATCATTAACCATTTCAATTCCAAAAGGCATCGAGAACTGAAAGTCCCCATCATGCAAATCAAACGGCAATTCCAAATCACCTAATACGGACCAATCGATTGTCGGCAGCTGTTGCACTTGCTTGCCGTCTCTCTTCAGCCATACGCCTTTAGACAGCACGCTTACAGGGACAGGATTTCGCTCGTTTTCCAAGAAGTTTAAAGAAGCTAATCTTCCTGTGGCAATAAATCCATGCAGACTGGTCATGTTGTAATAACGGGCTACATTATAGGATGCCATTTGATAGGCATCAATCGGTTTCACTCCTGCATTCAGTGCGACTTGAATGCATTTATCCATGACACCATCGATGTGGAAAGAAGGTGTAGAGCCGTCCGTTGTCATCATCAAATGATCAAAAACATCCAGTCCTTTTTCGACGATTCCTTTTAATAAATGAGGTAAATCAGGACGAATCGACGAATGTCTTAACGTCACGGCATAACCGTGCAACAACCGTCTTTCCACTTCTTCAACTGTCATGGCTTCGTGGTCACCGTCGCTACCTAGCAATTTCATGCGCGCCAATGTTTTGTCAGAAGCACCAGGTAAATGGGCTTCTACTTTTTTGCCTTTTGTTTTAGCCGATTGTAACCAGTACAGCATTTGGTCATCACCTGCTAGCAACCTTGGCCATGCTGTCAATTCTCCGCCCATCAATACTTCCGGACGATCCAACCATTCACCGATGGATTTCGTCGTAAATAGTTCATCTTCATTTTCAAGCTCAGTTTGTGAATCAAATCGGGCCCACCAATAAAATGAAAACGGCAGTTCATTCAATTGATCCAATAGTGTAAACGCTTTCTTGTTTTTCAACAAAAGAAAGAGTATAAGATTGTCTGATAGAAACGTAGTTGTACCTAATTGTGCTGCATAATCAGCAAATGATTGGGGATGATAAAGTTGAAATGGATGAACATGAGGTTCGATATAGCCCGGCACAATCACCTGTCCAGTTGCATCAATTATTTCTGCGTCAGTTGTTTGAACAGGCATATCAGGACCTGCATACACAATGCGGTCTTTTGCAATCCAAATGTTGCCTTCAACCCATTTTTTCAGCACGCTATGTAAGTATGTCGCATTCACAATAATTTTATCGGGACTCGTTTTTCCATCAATCATGCTTAATTGGTGGCGGATCTCCCCTATTTTCCACAACGGGTGTTGCATGGTATCCACTCTCCTTTCAAGACGGGTATCATTTTTTTATACTAGCATACCGACTTTGGAAAATACAGACGGTAAGACCACTTTTTTGAAAATTCAGATAGGAGGAAACACGAAAATGTCACAAACGCAAAACCTTAGCACACGTAACGCACTGACCAGACTTTCACTCGGACTTAGTATGCTCGCTTATGGTACCGCTAAACTCGCCCGCAATCCCAAATGCAACAAAGGTCGCATGATGGTTGCATTCGGTGCTATGAAAGCTGCAGAAGGAACGGTCAAGTTCTGTCCAATGAAAGCCATGATTGAAAAACAAAGCATGATGGGACAAACCGGAAATACCCCAGAAATCGGAAAATTGATGAAGGATTTCGCTAGTCAAGGTATGTCGGGTCAATCGGGTTCTGGTTCAAATTCTGCTGCCGGTTCTGCAACAGGTTCTGGGACTGGTGCTACTACTGGTGCTGCCGTTGGAAACATGGTGAAGGACCTCGCTAGTCAAGCTATGTCGGGACAAACAACATCTGGTGCTGGTGCAAAAGCTGGTTCTGGTTCTGGTGCTGGTGCTGCCGTTGGAAACATGGTGAAGGACCTTGCCAGTCAAGCTGTGTCGGGACAAACAACATCTGGTGCTGGTGCAAAAGCTGCTTCTGGCACTGGTGCTACTAATGGAGCTGCCGTTGGAACAAAGGTGAAGGACCTTGCTAGTCAAGCTATGTCGGGACAAACAACATCTGGTGCTGGTGCAAAAGCTGCTTCTGGATCTTCCGAAAATAAATAAAGGATTTTTCTGGGTAAGGCATGTCGCCGGTGACGAATTGAGGTAGTAAGTGAAAGTTTATTCCTCTTCGCTAGTAGGTTATACACTTTGGCGGAATATTTATTCCCTACTGTTTATTCCCCTTCGCGGTCACTATATTCCCTCTCGTAGTGTGTTTATTCCCTTTCACCCAATTTAATGGCAAAAAGAATATCCTTAAGTTTATGAACAATACGGTGCCAAGCACAAGAAAACATTTAGACAAGCTCAAAATGCATAACTGCATTTTGGGCTTTTTTTATGTTATACACTTTACCGTAACATGCGGTGCAGATATTCAGCCGCTCGTATGAAGATGAAAAAAATATAATGTCTTGGCATCTCATGTATTGAAACATGCCACTCACAAAAAAAAGGTTATCCTCAAATGACTTGAGGATAACCTTTTCCGATTATTTCAACGCACGCCAACCAATGTCGTTTCGATAGAAAAATCCATCCCACTTCAATTCAGAAAAAGCGTCATACACTTGTTTTTGAGCATTAGCCAGAGAGTCTGATTTCGCTGCGACCAAAATTACGCGGCCCCCATTGCCAACGAAGCGACCATTCACTTCTTTCGTGCCCGCATGGAAGATCTGTAAATTTTGATTAAGCTTTTCTAAGTCAGGCAGTGTCGCCCCTTTTTCAACCATTTCAGGATAACCATCTGCGGCTACTACTACACCAAGCATCTCTTCATTCGACCATTCCAATTCATATGGTTTTTCATCGAAAAGTGCGTTCATGAATTCACCGAAATCTGAAGCCATACGTGGTAACACGACTTGTGTTTCTGGATCACCAAAACGAGCATTGAACTCAATGACTTTCGGTCCATCCTCAGTCAAGATTAACCCGGCATAGAGAATACCAGTAAAAGGTGTTCCTTCCGTTGCCATCGCTTCAACAGTAGGTGCCACAATCGCTTCAAATGCTTCCTGAACGATAAGCTCCGAAATGTGAGGGACAGGTGAATAAGCTCCCATACCGCCAGTATTCGGTCCACGGTCACCGTCATACGCACGCTTGTGATCTTGGGCGATGACCATCGGGTAAATCTGGCCGTTATGAACAAAAGACATATATGAGAACTCTTCCCCATCGAGGAATTCCTCAATGACCACGCGAGATGATGAATCACCAAACTTTTGGTTACCAATCATGTCTTCCACGGAATTAAGTGCTTCCTCCACAGTCATGGCAACAACCACACCTTTACCTGCAGCGAGTCCATCCGCTTTTACCACAATTGGTGCACCCATTTTCTCGATATAGGCTTTGGCTTCTTTGACGTCTGTGAACGTTTCGTAAGCCGCAGTTGGAATACCATATTTCTTCATTAGTTCTTTGGCAAAAGATTTACTACCTTCGATTTGTGATGCCGCTTTCGTAGGCCCGAATATACGCAGACCTTCTGCCACGAAACGATCGACTATTCCAGCAGCCAGCGGTTGTTCAGGTCCCACAAACGTAAGATCGATAGCATTTTCCTGAACGAAAGCAACCAGCATATCAAATTCAAGTGCTTCGATTGCCACACAGGTCCCATCTTCTCTCATGCCATCATTACCTGGTGCAACGAACACTTCAGTTACAGATGGAGAGTTGTTGAATTGACGTACAATAGCGTGTTCACGCCCACCACTACCAATAACGAGTACTTTCATTAAGTTCTCCTCCTCTTAGTGTTTGAAATGACGTACGCCTGTAAACACCATAGCAATTCCGTATTCATTTGCTTTCGCAATTGAATCTTCGTCTTTTACAGATCCACCTGGTTGAATAATGGCGGTGATTCCTGCTTTAGCAGCTGTTTCAACGGTATCATTCATAGGGAAAAAGGCATCTGAAGCAAGTGATGCACCTTGTGCTTTTTCTGCCGCTTGCTCTAACGCAATCTTAGCAGCACCGACACGATTCATTTGCCCAGCACCAACGCCAAGCGTCATTTGTGCATCCGTGACAACAATCGCATTGGATTTCACGTGTTTTACAACACTCCATCCGAGCTTCAGTGCAGCCCATTCTTCTTCCGTAGGTTCACGGTCCGTTACGACACGGACGTCCGCTTGTGCAAAACCATGAGCATCAGGTTCTTGCATCAACAAGCCACCCTCGATAGAAACGGTATTCCATTTATCCTTTTTGTTTTGTTCAAAAGGAATTGTTAGTAGACGGATATTTTTCTTTTTCGTCAAAATCTCCAAAGCCTTATCAGAGTAGGAAGGAGCAAGGATGATTTCAAGGAAGATACCTGAAAGTTGTTCCGCCGTTTCGGTATCCACTTCGCGATTTAAGGCAACAATGCCACCAAAAATGGACATACTGTCCGCTTCGTATGCTTTGCCAAATGCTTCAGAAATGGTTTCACCAACTCCGACACCACATGGATTCATGTGTTTGACAGCGACAGCAGCCGGCAGCTCAAATTCTTTAACGATTTGAATGGCTGCATTGGCATCCTGGATATTGTTGTAGGAAAGTTCTTTCCCGTGCAGTTGCTGTGCAGAAGCGATTGAGAAATCCGATCCTAGTGCACGTTGGTAGAACGCTGCTTTTTGATGTGGATTTTCTCCATAACGAAGCGGTTGTTTCAATTCATATGTAAAGGTAACTTGTTCGGGAAATTCTTCACCTGCAAGGTCAGTTAAATAACCTGAGATGTACGCATCATAAGAAGCAGTATGACGGAAAACTTTTGCTGCCAGACGACGACGCGTTTCAATCGTAGTTTTGCCTGCTGCTTTCAATTCTTCCAAAACAGCAGGATAGTCCGCTGCATCTGTAATGACAGTTACATAAGCATGGTTTTTCGCAGACGCACGCAACATTGCTGGTCCACCGATATCAATGTTCTCAATCGCATCGTCAGCTGTCACATCCGGTTTTGAGATCGTTTCACGGAAAGGATATAAGTTTACACAAACAACCTCGATTGGCTCGATGCCATGTTCATTCATTTGTGCTTGATGGTCGGCATCATCATGCTTGGCAAGAAGGCCTCCGTGAATCATAGGATTAAGCGTCTTCACACGACCACCCAATATTTCAGGGAATCTCGTTACTTGATCGACAGGTGTAATGGCTACTCCATTTTCCTGCAAATACGCTTTTGTTCCACCGGTTGATAGAATTTCATACCCTAACGTCTCTAGTTCTTTTGCGAACTCAAGAATTCCTGATTTATCTGATACACTGATAAGCGCACGTTTTGTCATAGAAAATCCTCCTAATTTGGAAAAGCGTAAAGTGCCACTCTAGCGCTGCACCGGCGCTGGAAGAAAGGTCCCATTTTCTGAAGCTTAATCCTGTGGCCTTCTACCGGCTAAATAATTGATGCAACGTTTTTGTATAGAGTTCATGTTCGACCGCATGTATAAGTTGTTCTGTTTTCTCACGGTCACCCTCTACTACTTCAACCGCTTGTTGCGACAGAATTGGACCCGTGTCCATCCCTGCATCTACATAATGTACGGTCACGCCGGTTACTTTGACGCCATGTACCAAAGCTTGACCGATGGCATCTTTGCCAGGAAATGAAGGCAATAGTGAAGGATGGATGTTGACGATGCGGTTCGTAAAGGCATTCAGCAATGTATCGCCGATTAAACGCATATAACCAGCCAACACCAACCATTCTACCTGAAGCTCCTTCAGTTCCTGTAAGATGGCTTCTTCATATTCAACTTTCGACCCAAAATCTGACGGTCGGAAAGCCACAACGTTTACACCAGCTGTTTTAGCTCGTTCCACCACAAAAGCTTGTGGCTTATCTGTAACGACAGCCACGATGTCAGCATGTAACTGGCCAGCTCTTGCTGCGTCCACGATGACTTGAAAATTACTTCCACTGCCGGAAGCAAAAATCGCCACCTTTGGCTTACTGTTCATCGTTCAGGCTCCCGTCATGAGTTCCATTAAATTGAACACCTTCACCTGCTACGACACGACCAATCACGTACGCATTTTCACCGTTTTCTACTGATAGTCGAATGGCTTGTTGCGCTTGTTCTTCAGGAAGAGCAATGACGAAACCAATGCCCATATTGAAAACATTATACAAATCACGGTCTTCCAGAGACCCTTTTTCTTTCAACATTGAAAACACCGGTAATACTGGCCATGAGCCCAGTTTGATTTCGACACCAAGACCTGCGGGCATCATGCGGGGCAGGTTTTCATAAAAACCTCCACCTGTTACGTGTGCCATGCCGTGCACGTCCAGCTGTTCATGAATGGCAAGAACCGGTTTAGTATAAATTTTTGTCGGTTTTAATAATGCTTTCCCAATACGGCCCAAATGTTCGTAGCCTGCAACTAAGGAATCTATTTCATACCCTTGATCGGCAAAGACAATTTTACGCACTAGTGAAAAACCATTTGAATGGATACCACTGCTAGCAAGTCCAACAAGGACATCACCCGTTTGAATCTTTTCACCTGTTACGATATTTGATTTCTCAGCTACCCCTACGGCAAACCCAGCAACATCGTACTCATCTTCTTCATAAAGACCAGGCATTTCCGCTGTTTCTCCACCGATAAGTGCGGCTCCAGCTTGCACACAACCATCTGCTACACCTTTGACAATTTGCTCAATCTTTTCAGGCTTTGCTTGTCCAACAGCTAAATAATCTAGGAAAAATAAAGGTTCGGCACCTTGAGCCACGATATCATTGACACACATTGCCACGCAATCGATGCCGATTGTATCGTGTTGATCGGTCATAAACGCCAATTTCAATTTAGTCCCTACGCCATCTGTGCCCGAGATTAAAACAGGTTCTTTGTAGTCGAGTGATGACAGGTCAAACATCCCACCGAAACCACCGAATGCCCCCATTATGCCTTTACGAGCTGTACGATCCACATGAGATTTCATTCGCTTTACAGCCTCGTAACCCGCTTCAATACTTACGCCAGCTTGTTCATATGCCTTTGACATCCATGTTGCCTCCTATCGAGCCAATTCTTTTTGGTGCGGTAAAATGGTATCTGGGAATATTTCAGTCGGATAATTCCCTGTAAAGCAAGCAAGACAATGTCCAGCTTCAGGCCCTTCATCCGTTCTTCCGATTGCACGAACCATTCCTTCAACTGACAGGAAAGTAAGTGAATCTGCCCCAATCAATTCTCTTATTTCTTCAATGCTATTGTTGGATGCAATTAGTTCTTCAGTAGAACTCGTATCTATCCCGTAGAAACATGGATTTTTAATAGGCGGAGAACTAATGACAACATGCACTTCCGTTGCTCCCGCTTCTTTTAACATCGTTACAATACGTCTAGATGTCGTACCACGGACGATTGAATCATCGACCATAACAACACGCTTGCCGTTTACCACTTGGCGAACTGGCGACAGCTTCATTTTCACACCGCGTTCACGCAAGTCCTGTGAAGGTTGGATGAAAGTACGACCGACATATCTATTTTTGATCAATCCTAATTCATACGGAATTCCCGTAACTTCAGAAAATCCGATTGCTGCCGAAATACTCGAGTCAGGTACACCTGTTACAACATCTGCATCAATTTGTATTTCTTTTGCCAGTTCTTTCCCTAAACGCTTACGTGCCATATGAACGTTAATGCCATCTATATCCGAATCGGGACGTGAGAAGTAAACGTACTCCATTGTACAAATCGAGCGTTTTGCAGGGAATGCAAAGCGTTCAACACGTAATCCTTCGTTATTGATAATCAAAAACTCACCTGGTTCCACAGAACGGATACATTCGGCACCAATGATATCGAATGCACAAGTTTCCGAAGCAACTACCCAGGCATCACCCAGTTTTCCTAAAGACAATGGACGCAAACCGTTTGGATCGTTTGCGACAATCATCTCGTCTTCCGTCATCATGACGAAGGCAAAAGCACCTTTAAGTAGGGATAATGCATTCTTCGCACGTTTTTCAAACGTCGAATAGCCACTTTTTTTAATTAAATGAGCCAATACTTCTGTATCTGAAGAGGTCTGGAAGATGCTTCCCTGACGCTCTAAGTGTTGTTTTAAATGGTTCGCATTTACGAGATTGCCATTATGGGCAATCGCAAGACTGCCAGTTGTCGAGCGGAATAAAAGAGGTTGCACATTTTCAATACCTCCACCGCCTGCAGTTGCATAACGTACATGTCCTACCGCACCATAGCCTTGCAAATGATCAAGCTTGCCTGCACTGAATACTTCATTAACAAGCCCTTCTCCTTTGACTGCTTGAAGCGAATGACCATCCGTTACGACAATCCCCGCTCCTTCCTGTCCACGATGTTGAAGTGCATGCAATCCGTAATACGCAATCTGTGCTGCATTTGGGTCACCCCAAATTCCAAAAACGCCACACTCTTCGTTTAATCCTCTGAGTTCAGCAAGCATGGAATTGCTCC
Organism: Paenisporosarcina sp. P4_D4; assembly: GCF_056401835.1. Lineage (NCBI taxonomy): Bacteria > Bacillati > Bacillota > Bacilli > Caryophanales > Caryophanaceae > Paenisporosarcina > Paenisporosarcina sp. P4_D4. The sequence goes on from NZ_JBFUIO010000016.1 coordinate 35,304, forward strand.
TTTCCAAGCAGATCGGAATTCCTCAACAGTTCCTGACATCCACTCTTCGCCATGTTCATTACGAATGATGACGGACGTATCTGATGTAACCGTTCCAATGTTCACTGCATCTTTTACGATTTCTTCGAACGCTGCCGCATGTTGTGGTTTCACTGTCACGATGAAGCGAGATTGTGATTCACTGAATAAAGCAGTGGTAGCCGAACCTGAAATAGTTACGTCCACACCAAGGTTTTGTACTCCGAAAGTTTTTTCAGCCAATGCAACGGCGAAGCCACCTTCTGCAATATCGTGAGCTGATGCCACAAAGCCTGATTGAATTGCTTGCAACAAAGCGTTTTGACGAGTTACTTCCACATCTAAATCAATTGAAGGTGCTTGGCCAAAAATACGACCTTCCACCATTTTTTGAAGTTCACTGCCACCAAACTCAGTCATCGTTTCACCGATCATGTAAACCAAGTCACCAGCTTCTTTCACATCTTGTGTTGTTACATGTGATAAATCTTCAACTAATCCAACCAAGCCGATCGTAGGTGTTGGATAAACAGCTACTCCACTGCGCTCGTTGTAAAGTGATACGTTACCGCCGATAACAGGAGACTCAAGTGCCAAACACGCCGCAGCCATCCCATCAGCCGATTTCTCCAATTGCCAGAAAATCTCTGGTTTTTCTGGATTTCCGAAGTTTAGACAATCCGTAATCGCCAAAGGTTTAGCTCCTGAACAAACAACGTTACGTGCCGCTTCCGCAACCGCGATTTTCCCGCCAGTTTCCGGATCTAGATAAATGTAGCGTGAGTTACAGTCTGTCGTCATCGCAAGTCCTTTGTTTGTTCCTCGAACTCGAACGACCGCTGCATCCGAACCTGGTGCAACTACTGTACTCGTACGTACTTGATAATCGTATTGATCATAAACCCATTCCTTCGAAGCAATGGTTGGTTGTTTCAATAAGTTAATTAGCGTTTCTTTATAGTCTGCGACTTGAGGTTCTGCGTTTTCCATCGCTTGATATTCTGTGTAATAAGCAGGCACACTTGATGGTTTATGATAAACCGGTGCTTCTTCTGCCAACGCATCTGCCGGGACGTCTGCTACGACTTCACCTTTATGAAGCAAACGAAGCATTTTATCGTCTGTTACCTGTCCGACAGCGACTGCATCCAAATCATATTTTTCAAAGAGCTCCACGATTTCCGCTTCGCGTCCTTTTTTCACGACAATCAACATACGTTCCTGTGATTCTGACAACATCATTTCGTAAGCTGTCATTCCTGATTCACGTTGAGGAATTAAATCCAGATTCATTTCTACACCGAAGCCAGCTTTGGAAGCCATTTCAGCTGATGAAGAAGTTAATCCTGCAGCACCCATGTCTTGAATTCCTACAAGGGCGTCAGATTTTACAAGCTCCAAACACGCTTCAAGTAAAAGCTTTTCCATGAAAGGGTCGCCTACTTGAACGGCCGGACGTTTTTCTTCAGAAGTTTCACTTAACTCTTCCGATGCGAATGTCGCTCCATGAATTCCGTCTCGACCTGTTTTTGCCCCTACATACATAACGGTATTGCCAACACCAGAAGCGACACCTTTTTGAATATCTTCATGATTGATCAATCCCACACACATGGCGTTTACCAATGGGTTTCCTGCATAGCAGTCGTCAAACTGAACTTCTCCACCTACTGTCGGGATGCCGATGCAGTTCCCGTAGCCTGCAATTCCTGCAACCACTTCTTCAAACAAATAACGAACGCGTGGACTTGTCAATTCCCCAAAGCGCAATGAGTTCAGCATCGCAATCGGACGGGCTCCCATTGAGAAAACGTCACGGATGATTCCGCCAACACCAGTTGCCGCTCCTTGGAAAGGCTCGATAGCAGATGGATGATTATGTGATTCCATTTTGAAAACCACAGCTTGTCCATCCCCGATATCCACGATTCCAGCTCCTTCACCAGGACCTTGAAGTACGCGAGGACCAGTTGTTGGGAACTTACGTAAGATTGGTTTCGAGTTTTTATAAGAACAATGCTCCGACCACATAACTGAAAACAATCCAGTTTCCGTATAGTTCGGTTGACGTCCTAAAATGTTTTCGACCATCTCAAACTCTGAATCGGATAAACCCATTTGAGCATATAGTTTCTGTTCTTTAATTTGCTGAGGATTTGGTTCAAGCATGACTGACATGAGATTCCCTCCACTGTTTAACGATAGATTTGAATAACGCTAATCCGTCTGTACCACCAATTAGTTCGTGCACTGCACGCTCTGGATGTGGCATCATACCCAAGACATTACCTCGTTCGTTGATTATCCCTGCAATGTCTTCAACACTGCCATTTGGATTGTCGTTCGTATAAGTGAAAACAATTTGATTGTTTGCTTTTAATGAAGCAAGTGTTTCTTCATCACAACTATAGTTTCCTTCGCCGTGCGCGATTGGAACTTGAATCACTTGGTCTTTTGCATATTCAGCTGTAAACATGGTGTTGTTATTGACGACTGTCAAATCAACGGTACGACACATAAACTTCAAGTTTTTATTGCGTAGCAAAGCGCCAGGAAGTAAACCCGCTTCAGTTAAAATCTGGAATCCATTACAAATACCAAGAACTGGTTTACCAGCATCAGCTGCTTTTTTCACTTCACTCATAACGTTAGAGAACTGAGCAATTGCACCACATCGCAAGTAATCTCCATAAGAGAATCCACCTGGTAGTAAAATGCCGTCATAACCACTTAAATCTTTCGTATCGTGCCACACATATTCAGCTTCTTCACCAAGCTCGTCTTTAATTGCATGGTACATATCTAAATCACAGTTCGATCCTGGGAATACGAGGACTGCAAATTTCATTTGCTTACAGCCTCCTCGACATCGTACCTATAATCTTCAATCACTGTGTTCGTTAATAATTTTTCACACATTTCTTTAACTACCACGTCTAGCTCTTTATCAGAATCATCCACTTGAACTTCTAAGTACTTTCCAATACGAACATCTGCAACTTCGTTATAGCCCATTGTATGCAGAGCTCCCATTACGGCCGAACCTTGTGGGTCTAATACACTTTCGCGAAGCGTTACATAGATTTTTACTTTTTTCATTGTGTGATTCCTCCTAGACGGGATAGTATGATTTCGTATGCGTCCGTTAATTGACCTAAATCTCTGCGGAACACGTCTTTGTCGAGCTTTTGTTTTGTTTTTTCGTCCCATAAGCGGCACGTATCAGGTGAAATTTCATCAGCTAGCAATACATTGCCTTCATTGTCCCGGCCAAATTCTAGTTTGAAATCAACTAAAATAACACCGATTTCTTTGAAGAATTGCGTCAATATCTCATTTACTTGTAATCCCTTATCATAAAGAGCTTGTACTTCTTCTTTAGAAGCGATGTTCAAAAGCTCGATGTGCTCTTCAGTAATGAGGGGATCACCAAGTTCGTCGTCTTTGTAGTAGAACTCGACGATAGGGCGTGCGAGTTCTACTCCTTCATCCAGTCCGAGGCGCTTAGCTAAACTGCCCGCTGCGACCTGGCGAACCACGACTTCGATTGGAATGATGTCAACTTTTTTCACTAATTGCTCATGATCGGATAATTGCTCAACGAAATGAGAATCAATACCTGCAGCTTTCAATTTTTCAAACAGTAAAGATGTGATTTGGTTATTCAATGTACCTTTTCCTGCGATTTCAGCTTTCTTTTCTCCGTTAAACGCAGTTGCACTATCCTTGTATTCCACAAAAAGAATATCTTCTTTGTCTGTTGTATATAATCGTTTCGCCTTACCTTCATACAAAAGCTGACCTTTTTCCACGTGTATTCCCCCGATTAGTTTAGTCCGAGACGTTCGAAAATCATATCGACATGTTGGATATGGTAGTTATAGTCAAAGCAATCGTCCAATTCTTCTTTAGACAATTGAGAAGTAATGGTTTCGTTCTGTTCAACGACACCACGGAAAGCAATTTGGTTTTCCCAAGCTTCCATCGCACAAGGTTGAACTGTATCATACGCTTCTTCACGAGCCATTCCTTTGTCAATCAAGGCAAGAAGAACGCGTTGTGAGTAAATCAAACCGAGTGTGCTGTCCATGTTGCGTTTCATATTGTCTGGGAATACCGTCAAGTTTTTTACGATGTTTCCGAAACGATTTAGCATGTAGTTTAAAGCGATTGTCGCATCCGGTAAGATGACACGCTCAGCTGAAGAATGTGAAATATCACGTTCATGCCACAAAGACACATTTTCATAAGCAGTCAACATATATCCACGAATCAATCGTGCAAGACCAGTCATGTTTTCAGAACCAATCGGGTTACGTTTATGTGGCATAGCAGATGATCCTTTTTGACCTTTTGCAAATGATTCTTCCACTTCACGTGTTTCCGATTTTTGCAGTCCACGAATTTCAGTTGCAAACTTCTCTACAGACGTTGCAATCAATGCCAGTGTGCTCATGTATTGTGCATGGCGGTCACGTTGCAATGTTTGTGTCGAGATTTTTGATGCTTCGATTCCTAAGTTTTCACAAACATATTTCTCTACAAATGGATCGATGTTTGCGTATGTTCCAACTGCACCAGACATTTTGCCTGTTTCAATTGATTTTGCAGCTGCTTCAAAACGTTCTACGTTACGTTTCATTTCTTCATGCCATAAGGCAAGTTTCAAGCCGAATGTCGTTGGCTCCGCGTGAACACCATGCGTACGTCCCATCATGACCGTGAATTTATGTTCTTTTGCTTTATTGGCCAAGATTTCAACGAAATTGTTCAAATCTTTACGAAGGATTTCATTTGCTTGCTTGATGATGTAAGAAAGAGCTGTATCAACTACATCCGTAGAAGTCAGTCCGTAATGTACCCATTTACGCTCATCGCCAAGTGTTTCAGATACTGCACGTGTGAAAGCAACAACATCATGACGCGTTTCTTCTTCAATTTCTAAAATGCGATTAATATCAAATGAAGCATTAGCACGAATTTTCGCTACGTCTTCTTTTGGAATATCGCCAAGTTCAGCCCATGCTTCACATGCCAAAATCTCAACTTCCAACCATGCTTGGTATTTGTTTTGTTCTGTCCAAATTGCTCCCATTTCAGGGCGAGTATAACGTTCTATCATATAGTTCTCCTTCTATTCCGACCAAATGCCGGAATCCTCGATTTCTTGTAGCGTTTGATTTATATCGTTTGTCAAAATGGTCACATGCCCCATTTTACGTTTTGTTTTCGCTTCTTCTTTACCGTATAGATGAATGGACCAGTCTGGGTATTTAGAAATCGCGTTCGATAGAGGAACGACGTGTTCTCCAAGTACATTGACCATGACAGTCGGTTGATGCAGGACAGGCTTCCTTAGAGGCCATCCGCAAATTGCACGCACATGTTGATGAAACTGTGATATCGTACTACCTTCTATTGAATAGTGTCCTGAGTTATGAGGACGTGGCGCCAACTCGTTAATCACAATCGTGTCATCTTTCAGCACAAACATTTCAACTGCCAAAGTGCCGACTAATTGTAAATGATCAGCAATTTGTTCTGCTGCTTCTGTAGCTTGTGTCAGAATCGATTCAGTTACACGAGCAGGTACAATCGTTTCGTGTAAAATATGATCTTTATGAATATTTTCACCTACAGGCAGGCAATAGGTTTCCCCGTTTCCATTACGCTGTACGATAACTGAAATTTCTTTAACGAATGGCACGAACGCTTCCGCAACACACGCACCGTGATTGAATAATGGTTCCGCCAGTATTAAATCGGCTTCCGATTCGAGCTTTACTTGACCTTTGCCATCGTAACCGCCGTATGCGGTTTTGACGATACAAGGGAAACCAACCTCATTAATACATGCTTTCAGTTCCACAATACTTGTCGCAACTATATAGTCTGCAACCGGTACACCAGCCTGACAAATTTCAGCTTTTTCTGTAATTCGGTTTTGTGTTATACGGACAAGTTCTGCCCCCTGAGGAATATAAGCATATTCAGCTAACCGCTTCAGTCCTTCATAATCAATATTTTCAAATTCGTACGTAATGACATCACTGACATCTGCTAGCTCTTCTAATGCCGTCTGGTCATTATAAGGTGCAACAATTCGTATATCCGCGATTTGACCGCAAGGCGATTCCATACTTGGATCGAGCACTGCAATTTTGAATCCGGCTTCCTTGGCAGCCAAAGCCATCATTCGACCTAATTGACCTCCACCAATAATTCCGATTGTTTGTCCTGGTGAAATGGTTTTGATCATATGAGGTCACCGTTGCTTTCAAATACTTTGTCTTTCGTCGCTTCACGTCTTAAGTCTAAATTGTGTGCTAAGGTTTGATCGGTCATTGCTAGCATTTGAGCAGCAAGCAATCCTGCGTTCGTTGCTCCAGCTTTGCCGATAGCGACTGTCGCAACAGGAACGCCACCTGGCATTTGAACTATGGATAGTAACGAATCAAGACCATTCAATGCTTTTGATTGAATAGGAACCCCAATAACCGGTAACGTCGTTTTCGCTGCAACCATACCCGGTAAATGTGCGGCTCCGCCAGCTCCCGCAATAATCACTTGAATTCCTCGTGTTCTTGCTGACATCGCATACTCAAACATTAAATCTGGCGTGCGATGCGCCGACACCACTTTTTTTTCATAAGGGACTTGCAGTTCATCTAATATGTCACATGTATGTTTCATTGTTTCCCAATCACTTGAGCTTCCCATGATCACGCCGATTTTTGCATTCATCTGAAATCGCTCCTTTATTGAAAAGCTTAAAGCGCTACACTAGTTTGACAACGAGATAACACTTGAAGCTAGACATTAATGACAAAAAGTCCCCAAATAAACTGCTCACTATGCATGAAAAGCAGTTTACTTGAGGACTTTAAAGAAAAGGGGTTATGAACGGCTGACATATACATATGCAGACTCACATCCTTATTTTCATCCAAAAGTTGCTTTCCCGCATAGTCCGGTCATTTACGGTGACCTGGTAGAGACGCTAAAGCCAATTCTTTAGCATATATGGGGATTATCGTTGTTCTTATTCATATTTTAACAACCATTAGGACTCGAGTCAACGCTAAAATGCGAACGATAAATTTTCAGAAAACAATATCGTTCGGTTTTTCGCCAGTTTTTAGGTTATTCAGAGATGTACGTACCTTTAAATTGGATGATTTGACGAATTGGGACGATTTCTCCATTCACTTCTTGGAAAATCGGCTCTTCCCTTCGCCCTGTTGGCATATATCCTTCAGTCTGCATACGTTTTAAACAGTCATCAATGGTTTCATTCTCTGCAACTTCAAACCATACAGTCTTTTTCTTCATTTAAATAGTTTTCCTTTCCTTACCGTTTTAACCCAGAATCCACCATGAATAGTTTTCGGCTCATAAGCAATAATGAATGCTTTTGGATCAAGCTCTTTTATCGTTGCATACAGTTTCAATTCATATTTTCGGGGAGTCAGGATTTGCATCGCTTTACGGTTACCTTCAAGACCATTCGCTTCCCAATCAGTTACTCCATATCCTTTATCACGCAAAAGGCGTGGCAAGGTACGATTTTCTTCAGTCGTAATGACATTTACCGTAATATAACCAAGGGCCATCTTCTCTTCAATTTTCGTACCAACAAGGACCCCAGTACCATACCCAACTGCGTAGGCTATAAGGTTTTGGATCTCATTCAAGTTATCCAATACTAATCCAAGACCCACAACATATATAACCACTTCAATTGTGCTGAGAAACGCTGCAAAATAACGATAACCCTTCAACGTCATAATCATGCGCACTGTAAAAAACGAAACATAGACAATATTTATAGTAAATATGATTAATACCATCAAAAGTGCATCATTGCTCATAATAATCTTCCCTTCATGAAAAAACATTAAGCCCCTATCTTATTAGAGAACCCTTTAGAATACAAGAAATTTTGCGGAATTTCTGTAATTGACATTAAAACAAAGCTATTTACTGTTAAAGCGAAAAGCACTGATATGCTAGGAAGTTATTTATATTTCACTTATATTAAATTTGCCCTTTAATGAAAAGATGTAAACTACTTTTAGTTAGTAAGCCATCCAGTCGCTTTGAACCAGCTGATTCAACTGGATGTTCAAGAAAATCCCATCAAATAGAAGAGAGCCATGCAGCGACCGGCAGAATCTCCACCATTCAGGGGTTTGTGATAGTCGATTGTCTCATAACCCAAGTTAAACAGTCGGGTGAAACAAGCTCGTTCGCTTAAAATCAACAGTTGTAAATTTATCAATCAAACTGGAGATTTATCGTGCAGATTGGATACTTTATCGCTCAAACTAGAGATTTATCGTTCAAATCGAAGCATTTATCGCTCAAACTCATCTCACGAGCAAGTAGACTTTCTGAATCAATACCGTCTTTTAATGGACTTTCTATATGTGATCCTTCTCCAACAGAGAAGAGACTTGCAGCGTCAGCGGAATGGCTCCCATTTAGGGGAGGGAATACATGGCTAAAACTCTTAATGGCCTTGTTTCCGCTACGCTCCTGTTCAAACCCTTAAAAACAACACAAAAAAACCGATACCTCGAAAGGTATCGGTTTCTTATTTGCCTAGCGACGTCCTACTCTCACAGGGGGAAACCCCCAACTACCATCGGCGCTAAAGAGCTTAACTTCCGTGTTCGGTATGGGAACGGGTGTGACCTCTTTGCCATAATCACTAGACTTTTTTGAGTGTTTGTTCACTCAAAACTGGATAAACGGGTCATTGAAAACCATTCAAATTCATTTTGGTTAAGTCCTCGATCGATTAGTATTCGTCAGCTGCACACGTCACCGCGCTTCCACCTCGAACCTATCTACCTCATCGT
>NZ_JBFUIO010000017.1:0-42554 GCF_056401835.1 Paenisporosarcina sp. P4_D4
GCTCCAAAGTCATTTTTGAACTTGTAACCCAGAATCAATGCTGGTATATAGAAAATAAGTGAATAAAATATTGTATAATGCAATCCATTGTCACCGTTTGACCAAGGATTTAACCCTAAAAATCTTAATAAACCATCTCCATAGGACTCTCGATTACCGAATGAAATGGAAAATAATATTCCAATTATAAATAGCAATAATGAAATCGAACCTAACCCAATTTTCTTATAATCTTTTTTCAAGATTAACCCCCCCATTCGAAAACTATTATTTACATTTACACCAATTCGGCACTCTCTTAATACTTCCTTCTTATTGAACTAAACTGCCCCGTTAGTTCAATAAGGTTTCCCCCCTATCAACAGCAAATACCTTTTGTTTATGGTCGTGCTAGATTATGTGGAATCCGCCATTTCCTTTTACAGAAAGTTACTCCTACTGACAATCATAATGTAATGCTAATTAACCTTCTTCCTATTTAAAATATTAATATAAATTACTAGAGGTATAGTTGATAATGAAATAAAAATTATAAAGAAATAAATAATATATGTCCCAATATATTCTACTGCTAATGGTAACGGGAAAATGACTATTCCTATAATTATCGAATAAATACCCATTACTTTACCTAATTTTTCTTTGTCCCCCCCGAACGTTTCGTCATTGTATCCAGCTATTAGAAATAATTTTTTCTTTACCCAAATTAGATATGCCATTAAGAACATTAATAAGCCAACAATACCGCATATTAGAACTGCAACATACAATTTCATCTTCCTCCACACCAGAAGTATTTTGATACTATTCTTATCATGAGTAATTCACATTGGCAAAACGCTTGGATAGAATATTCCAAGCATTTTCCATTTATTTTAGTATTTCGAGAAATTCTATTCTATGATTTTCATTCTTTATTCTTAATACGTCGTTTTTAGATGGTCTCATTACAAATACGTTTAATCCTTCGTGATTCCAAACAAGAAATCCATCATTAGTACCGTTTTCATATATAACAGTAACCTTATAGTCTTCTCGCTTTTCCATTTCATAATTGACATTCTTTTCGTGGTTTGCTCTGTTTAATAACTTTGAAGTCTTTATCGTAGAATTATCTTTAATAACTTTTCCTTCATTAAAATCATTTGTGCCTCTATCGAACTTTTGCACTTTAATGCTCTCAATATTTGAAAACCCATTAGAAAGTATTGCATAGCCACTACTGATTACGATCACTAATCCTATTAAAAGTAAAACCCATTTCTTCATCAAATCACCCCTTATAGTTTTTCTATGGTCACCGTTTTTCAACTAACCTGTCCCGTTAGTAGAATAAGAAAAAGACAGTTTAAGCAGCTCAGTGATCTTCAACTAGAGGCAAATCCCTTTTATCCTCAACAATCCAAAATAAATTGATAAAATCCCCAATAATAAAAGTGGTGTAATTAAAGGTTGAGTTAAATTCCCAATAGGTAATGGTGTAATCAAAGCTAAAGCATAACTCACAAGAAGGATAGCTATAAATACGCCAATATGAATTAGTAAAAAACGCTTAAACATGTTCTTATCTTTCCGATACAAAACTAATACAATGCTAGCTACTATAATAAATAAAGCTAAGAACATTACTTCCATAATCGATGTCCAAGTCCCTAAAAGGCTAATACTTTGAATATTTTCTTGGGTTAGGTTGATTTTCGATATCCAATAATCTGATTTATTTCGCCTATAACTTTCGAGCAAGATATAACACATATAAAATAAAAGCATTAGTGCAAGATAAAGATAAGTTATTAACTTATACTTCTTATGTAATACTTTGCCTACTTTCAGTCTCCAGCTTTGTTCCAACATACAGCCCTCTTTTCAATTACTGAACTTTTCAACATAAAAGAACTATTTCGATAAACTTCCATAAAATACCTCTTCGTTAGGCTAACCTGCTTCGTTAGTTGAATAATAAATAGGCTTTACCCCTTATTGAAGTAAAGCCGCCGTTTGTTTAAGTACATTTCTTCAAAAAATGAACTACCTCCCTCTAAAACCATTGCCAAAAACTTACTAAATCCCACTAAACCACCACCCAATAAGAATGAGACTCGCTCCCCCCCAAACTGTGGTTCCCACTATCCACCAAACTATGGATTTAGTTGAACTTTTCTTACTTTCCATATTTCTTATTATAAAAGTGAGCTTACTATCCATATTTTTTTTCATAGAAGCGAGAACAATAAATCCGATTATGATGAAACCAACAGTTATCCAAAGTAATAAATCCAATTTTTTAATACACCCCCTTTTTTGTGAATTACTTTCCTAACTTGCTGCGTAACTTAAGAACTTCCCTTCGCAATTTCTATTATATTTTAAACATAAATATCCAATTATCTTCGGAGAAAGTCTTCTTGTTGCTTTGGAATAAAGTTTGATTAAAAAGTACCACGAAAACCCATATTTTACGATAAATTAAAAGAATCCATTTTGAAAGAAATTGATCAAAATGGATTCTTTATCAGCAGATTTAAGTTTGGTTTTATAAAAAAGTTTGATCATTTCTGTCTGTGTTGTTCCACAATCGCGCCCTTTAATGGAATAACAAGGACTTGCGCTTTTGCTTACTTTAATATTCTCCTTTAATTACAAAAAACGAGCCCCGAATTGTTCCAGCTAGTTTAGACTTCTGCCTAGCAAACTTAAACTTCCCTTCCAACTCCTTTGGTACCTCCATCCCCTCAGAAAGCTTAAAACCAACGGCCCGCTTCTTAGGGCCATCAACTGTATACATGACGTTGACCACAAGGCCATCCTCATAAATGACGTAGGCAAATTTGATATTTTCCAGTTGAAAACGCGACGTTTCTAAAGGTTTGGCCGCAAACTCAATATCACGATCTTCTTTCAAAATTCGGTTCACATAATCAAGGGTCTCCTGGCTTTCGCTAGCTGGTACAACCGTAAATTCATGCTTGTATTTGTTCATAAAGTAACGGGCTTCATTAGCACGTAAACCAGCAAGCGCCTCTACTACAGGTGAAGATTCTAAACCAACCGTAGACACATTTTTAAAATCAACGATATAGGACATTTCCATCTCTCCTTTTATCTTTTTATTTCCTAACAACAGGAATCCACATTTCACCAAAAACTAAGCCGTTTCGCTGCCCCATCTCAACCGTTGCATTTGGCCCACCAACATAGGCAAAATTCTTTGCTTCTGGCAAGACTTGACCGAAGGCAAGGCCAGCAAGCTTATTATTCAATTCATCAGCCGTCTTACCTTCCCCATTAACAACTAGGTATTCCCCTTTAGGAAATTGGATTACTCTGGCTTCTTCTGGTGCCGATGCCTCTGTCATAACGCCAGCATAATGCATCATCTTGTTATTCACTGCTTCGTTCACGGCAAAAATGTAGTCATTTGTGGCTATGGCTTTTAAAGAGTCAAGCCTTCCATCTTGGCTGAAGGCTTGCCAAAAGTCTGACTTTTCCTTGTTTATGCCAGCAAAGTCTGTGTAATCGCTCTTAAGCTCAGTTCCAAAACCTAAAACGGTAAAGCTGTCTTTTTCTTCTAAGGTATAATCTGCCATATTCAAAACCTTCCTCTTTTTTATATTTATCAAATGAATTGTCTTCTTCACTTGATAGGTTTATGATAGCCTTAAATCATGTCAAAAAATGATACTGTTTAGGAGTCACGATGAAAAAAGTTGAACGGATTAATATCATCATGCGGTATATCAACAACCGCGCCCACTTTACAATTTCTGAAATCATGCGAGAATTTAACATCTCTCGTTCGACAGCTATTAGAGATATCAGAGAAATTGAGGCCATGGGGATGCCACTTGTCGCTGAAGTTGGAAGGGATGGGGGTTATTTTGTCATGCACAACTCTGTCCTGCCCGCTGTTCGCTTTACCGATAATGAGGTCAAAGCTCTTTTTATTGCCTTTATGGCCACAAGAAATCAACAACTTCCCTATCTAAAGAGTCGTCAGTCTTTAGCTGAAAAATTACTAGGCCTCATCTCAGAAAACCAGCAAAATGACCTTGTTCTTTTAAATCAAATCTTGCTTTTTGAAGGGACCAACCCCAATAATCCCGACCTACTTGATCTTTCAGACCTCCCCCATCCCATGTTAGAAAAACTCATCCAAATCCTTCTTTTGGATAGCTATTTATTGATTAACATCAAAGAAGAGAAGGTAATAAAGTCTTATCCAATTTATCTCTTGCACCTTTATCATGAAAAAAGCCTTTGGCTGATTGAAGGCTTTGACTTAAAGGAAGAAAAGAAGCAGATTTTTCCTGTCGAGCATCTCACCAATGTCAAACCCTACCCAACGAAAAAAAGATTAAGTAAGAAAAAGATTTTAGAAAAACTAAGTAAGCAGGAAGAAGTAATCAACCTTGTCCTTGAACTTGGTCCAAAAGCGATTGCCCAGTTCAAAAAATACCATCCTTTAAAAGTTTCAATTTCCTATACGAATCCTTACCAAACCACAGCTATTCTAAAGACTTTTATCAATGTTAATAAGACCGAAGAATTGACCGAAATAACAAATTGGCTACTTTTCCTAGGTGGGGATATCAAGGTCAGGGAAGTGCCAGAAGAAGTCTTGGAAGGTTTACAGGAGAGATTATGCTTATACTGCCCATAAAATGTATCAATCAAGGAAACAGCGTTACTGCATGGTGAGTTTTTTGACATTGAAGCAAAAAGACGATCGTTGGAAAACCTAACTATAGTCTTTAGTTGTCCTTATTCAACTAAAGCATCCGTTAGTTGAATATGAACAGAGACACTTCTTAAACATTCGCGCCCGTTTGCAGAATCACCGTATACAAATTATCCCCCAAATCCAAATAAAACCATAAGCAACAGTGGTAAAGCTAGTTTAATAACAAGAAGAATTATTACTAAAAATCCTATATATTTGAGAATTCCCTTCTCCTTTGTCTTAAAGGCACAAATGCCCGAGATAATACCGCCTACCATAAKGATAATTCCAGAGAAAAAAAGTATCCCAATAACGATTTTTTCTATAAAAGTCGGATTTTCAGATATAAAATAGCTAACTCCAAATGCAATTACTCCTATAATACTTAAAGCAAGTGACCATTTACTCTTCTTTTGTGTAGCCAATAATTTCCCTCCTCATACCCCGATTGTTGAAAACAAGTTATACAACACTGTTCAACTAACCTGGCCCCTTTACTTTAATACGTTTGAAACGAATAAAAGCTCCAACTTTAAATAAATTTTCCATATATATAATTATCAAAGAGACGGAAAAGGTAAGATCTTTTTCCGTCTCTTTTAATGATATTTAATAAGGACCTAATGAAAGGTCCTTTTGTTGTGTTCATATTCAAGCGTTCATCTAAAACTAACTCAACACTGTAGCAGTTAAACCACAGATTACCATAACAACTGCTAACATAATATACCTCGAGAAATTCTTCTTCCATTTTTGCACAAAGTTCTCTTGCTTATTTTTTGCTTTATCAAATTCTTTCTTGAACTTAAATAGTTGTATTAGTAAAAAAATACCTTAACAAATTGCGATTAGACCAAAAAACACTCTTAACAATTCCATAAACTTTTTTCACTACCATTTCCGTGATGAGTCCATCATATGTACAACTATATTTAAAAAAGTTTCATTTAGCATTGGCAAATTATCCTTTGTTCTCTTTTTAACTATGTTTAATTAGAATACTTAACAGAATTCCAGAAAATCTACGGTTACACTATGCAATTAAAGTTAACTGGAATTAGTTATCTACATTAGTGGTGATTTCATTTTTCATTAAAGCAGCTTCATTTTCACTAATCTCTCCAATTTTCACTTTTTCATCAATTAAGTCATTAAGAGCTTTATTAAAATTCGCTTCAGATTCTAATCGATCTTTTTCCCTCTCCAACCACTCAATAGAAGTACGTCGTTTTAAAATTACATTTTCAACAAAGTGATTAAATTTCTCCTGTGCTTCGGAACGTAAATGAACAGAAAATAGGATTATATTATATGGCCACTCATGATTTTTTTTATAAGAGGAATCAAAAAATAGGGTTTTCTCGTCCTCTGAATAATCATCGAAGTATATATCCCACTCTCCCTGGTCATTTTTATATCCAATTGCCTCGATACCCTCATCTTCATTGTCTTCAAGGTAATAGCTAATATGCCAATGGCGCCCTTTCAAATGCTCCTTTATTTCTTCAGAATCAAGACTAGTAGCAGTTTCTATATCAATTATTTCCATCCCTTCTAGTAGGTCTTTGTTTTGAATAGGTAATGGCTTTGGAAGGTCTTCATTGTCATATAAGATTCCAGCTAAAGAAAAGGCAAGTTGCTTTTGGGCTTCTTTTATCGCTTCAAGTCTGGTTGTTCCTACTGCTAATGGATATTCCCAGCCATCTTCAGGAAATAGATTAGGAAAATATATACCAAAATCCCCTTCTTTGTGTTGTTTAATACATGCTTGATAGACTAGTTTTTTGTATTCCATTCTTACAATGTCCTCTTCTCCATAAGTATTTTTCGAGTTTTAATCCAATATCTATGTAAAAATCATTAATTAGTAGATTCAGATTGTATCTAAAATCTCTTTAGCGATTTCATTAAGTTCTTCGTACAGTTCACTTTCTGTAGGTGCCTCGGCAACTCTGGTTAGATACTCTTTAAATTGCCTTCTAGACTCTAAAGTCAAGTAGTTGACTAAATGATTTAATATAAAATACTTCCAACTATCATCATCTGATGATGTTAATACATCTTGCACATGGGGAACAATTTCTTCTGGAAAGGTCAATAGTAGTTCCAATACGCCTCGTGCCACTGGCCAATTCATATCTTGGATCCATTCGAGAAGACCAGGCAACAATGGTAATACTTGAGCTCTATCCATTTTTTTGATCATTTCAACTCTTTCATCATCAGTTTTATGTCGTGGCAGAAGATCTTTAAAGCTTCCCAGATGTATCACTCCATTTCAATTGTAAGCATGACGCTAATATCTGTTGAGTCAACCATTATTCCAGAGCTTAATCACTGATTATATCTGCTTGAATTCTTTTAGCTATATAGTCCACCCTCTTCATAATTATTGTCCGAAGATGAGCATGCAAAGTAAAAGTAAAATTAGTTTAGTAGCTTGTTAGCCCCAGTATGAATATTAGAACTGTAAGATCATAAACAGAACGCCTATTCCAAAGCTTGAAAGATAGACCCAACTTTTTTCTTTATGCAAATAAGTTTCTAATCCTTCGATAATGAAACTCACTCCTACTAAAATGAATGATAGAAGAACATAAAAGCTTTCAAAATTATTGATGATCCCCATTAACAGAACAAATCCGATTAGCATTACTATCAGGACATTAATGAATATAAATGGTTTTGTGCTTTTATATTTTCTCTTCTCAAAAAACAATCCCATTTAAAAACACATCCTTAATTTTTTTTTCAATCTATATCTCCAAGCTACCCCATTGATAGATTGGAGATAGTATCAAACTCAATATTATCAGAGTGGACCATTGCCATCTCCGGTAATAATATTCAGGTGTTAACCAAGGGTATTGTTTTAGCTAAAACAATACCCGAAGAGTAAAATGACGAATAGTGTTCACTCCCCTTCCTAGGGTCATTTCGCAAACCAATATTTTACGACAGACAAAAAGAAGCCATTTTGAAAAAAGATTGATCAAAATGACTTCTAAATTTGTTATAAGTTATTTCKTTTTTTATAAAAAAGTTTGAGCTTTTTTTAGTGGTCCTTATTCAACTAAAGCACCCGTTAGTTCATTAAGGATCAATTTACTTTCTTTTTCCAATACATTAAATCAGAAAATGCCAATCCAATTGATACACCCAAAGGAGTACCTAAATCCCAAACATCCATTTCCGAACGTCTGAAAAAATAAGAAAGAAGATAGTGCAATGCACTTAAAGAAATAAACCAAATAATAAACGTAAAAAACCTTTTTCTTATTTGAATACAATTTAATTTCCTTGTATTCGCAATAACTAAAAAGATGAAGAACAAACCATATAGAAGAAGATAAATTACATGTCCTATAATAAATTTAAGAGATAGCGAAGTATCAATATCCTTATATATTATTAATATCGTAAGTATGGTTCCTGTCAAAAAAGCAGTAAACAAAATTAAATTTAACGACATATATTTCTTCATCTTTACCCCTTACCTTTAAAGTCTAGATACTGTTTGATTGTCTCAAAATATCAGAACTTATGTATTGGTAACTAATTCCTTGTTCAACTAACCTTCCCCGTTAGTTCAATAAGGAGCGTACTAATAACGGGGAAGGTTAATTAGAAAGGAAAATCAACACGTGTCTTTTTACCGAGCCTTTCGAAAGTGAGTGTATGAGTTGAAATACCCCCCGCATTAGGAGGTAATTGCACCCTGATTTTTTTGTATTAGAAACACATAACATTACTAGCGTTTTTATAATTATCTAGAGAATGTGTTGCTCAGATACGCGACAATTAATATTAGCTATTTACTTCCTTTATCTCATAACTTTTGCCATTCTTAATCGATCACTAATTAATAAGTTCAACATCAAGAAAATGAAAATAAGAACATACGATGCAGCAGCGATAATCAATATTGTTTCGTCCTTTAAATTTGAAAAACGGTAAAAATAATCAGGTATGAACAATAACGTTGGTATCCAAATGGCTGACAATGTCTTACCCCAAAAGGCTAACAAGATAAAAACTGCCACGCAAATTACTATAATGCCCACGGTTACTATAGGGCCAGCTTTGTAGAAAGGTTCTACTAGAAAGTTACTTCCTAACAAAAGAAGGATGAATAATGCAGTAACACTTGAACTGGCAATCGTTCCAATAAAGAAGAGTTTCTTTGTTGAATATTGATTTTTTCCAGCTTTTTGGAGCAAAAAAACATAAATGAGTAGTCCAATTACTGAAATTATTGGAAACCCTATTAATTGAACAATGTTCAATTCAAATTCACCCCTAATTGCAGGTCCCATAATAAAATAAGCAATAATCCCTAAAAAGTATATCGGAATGTTTTTCACTATACTTATATAATCTGTTTTCATCTCAAGCTTGATGGAGTCCATATAAGCTTCAGGAGTACCCCCGACTATTTCATCTATATTCTTTCCACGCTTTTCAGATTCAATTAAATGATCACGCAATTCTTCTGTTACTTCTTTCACTTCATTTTCATTTTTCCCTGAAGTGAGTAAGTACATTCGAAGGTTATCAATGAAATTCACACTTTTTGTTGTTAGCATTTATTCCGCTCCTTTGTTTATGTCATTATCAAATAAAGCATGCACTGCCTGTGAAAGTTCTTTCCACCTTGCTTGGTAATCAGCTAGTTCATCTTTCCCTGCTTCGGTGATTGTATAATATTTTCGGTTCGGTCCATTTGGTGAAGCTTTCATTACTGTTGTGACCAGATTTTCTTTCTGCATCCTCATTAAAACAGGATAAATACTCCCTTCACTGACCATATTGAAACCAAAATCTTCTAATTTCTCGATCATTTCATATCCATACGTCTCTCCGCGTTTGATAATCGCCAACAAACAACCTTCCAAGATTCCTTTCAACATTTGGGTGGACGTAGCCAATAAACTCACTGCCTTTCATTAAATGATGCAAAGAAAACAAGTAACTTGTAATACACTATAGCTAATAAAATGTAATAAATCAACTACTTTGCATTACAAGATAGCGATTTATTGCTCCTTGGTGGATTAACGCACTCGTTCTGCCATGAAAGGCAACCAAATGTTCAACTAAAGCACCAGTTAGCTACGAGTTTATTTTGTGTGGGTGTTTCGGCCAAATACTTAATATTCTCTGCTATAATAATACACATATATTTGAAGTTAGATTTGAACAGAGGTGAATCAATATGTATTGGACTCCATTATTTGAAAACGATGTACCAGTAGTACTCTTCTGCTCTTAATGGAGTGAAGGTGACTACATCTCTCCGTTAGGTACAATTTCGACCTAAACAAAAGACGGAGGGTACGAAAAATGAAAAACAATACCTTATTAGGTTCATTATATTTAGTTTTAGCATCAAGTATTTGGGGCGGTATGTACGTTGTTGTTAAAGTCGTGGTATCTGTCATACCTCCACTCGAACTTGTGTGGATGCGATATTTAGTGGCAATTGTTGCACTTCTCGTTATCGGCTTCATAACACGACAAAACTGGCGAATTGAGAAACGTCATTTCTTATTAATCGTAGCTATTGGGGTCATTGGTAATGCGATTTCAATTGTTGCTCAGGAAACTGGTACAATGCTATCCACAGCACAAATGGGAGCCATTATAACTTCTTCAACACCAGCATTTATGGTTATTTTTGCTCGCTTAATCCTTAAAGAACGTTTGACTTTAAAAAAGGGAATCTCCGTTTGTTTAGCAACAATTGGAGTACTACTCATTGTTGGAATTGGTAATATGAGTATGTCCAGTACACTTGGTGGTATTTGGCTTCTTATTGCTGCTTTAACATGGGCACTCATGTCTGTACTTGTAAAAAAGTTGCCGAGTGATTATTCACAAATTGTAGTAACGACCTATTCTATATTGGTTGCGCTAATTGTATTGACCCCTTTTGTTCTGCCTCGGTTACACGAAGTAAATATCTCTGAACTGACTCACCCGACTATTTGGGGAGGACTTTTGTATTTGGGTGTTATCTCAACAGCAGTTGGATTYTTACTTTGGAATCGTGGATTGCAAATGCTTAACGCCTCAAATGGCGGRTTATTTTTCTTCTTTCAGCCCGTGGTTGGAACATTACTTGGATGGCTTATTTTAGGCGAGAACATAGGTGTAACGTTTTGGATAGGATCTATCCTAATTCTCACTGGTGTTTTATTCGTTATTAACGAGAAAAATTAGTATTGCAAAACCCCTTCAACCTTATTTGAAGGGGTTTTGCTTGTTAGAAACTAATCTTCCTTATTGATTCAGTTCCTGCCCCCTTAAATGTCCTAGTGACAGGGTTCTTACATAGACCGCAAAGCACCATGATGTCAATGATTCTCCTAATTCGAATACTCTTCTTTTATGATTTAAATGTGATGAATTATAGTATTTCTATATAACCTTCTGTTCCATTTACTCGAATACGTTGCCCATCTTTTATTAGATTGGTAGCATTTCCCACCCCAACAATTGCTGGTAAGCCATATTCACGTGCGATAACTGCTCCATGGGTCATCAGTCCACCAACTTCGGTCACTAGGCCTTTTATGGATACAAACAATGGTGTCCAGCTTGGGTCAGTAAAGGAGGTGACTAATATATCTCCATCTTCTAGATCAGCATCTTCCATGTTTAAGATGACACGTGCTCGTCCCTCTATAGCTCCGGAAGAAACAGGTAGACCTACAATAGCTTCGGCTGGGAGATTTTCTCGTTTGTACTCACCTACAATGATTTCACCATCAGACTTAATAACACGTGGTGGAGTTAGTTTTTCATATAATTTGTACTCGTCTTTTCGTTTGCTGATGATCTGGTAATCTAGTTTATTTGTGCGAACGACTTCGTGAAGTTCTTCAATAGTGAGATAGTATATATCTTCTTTTTCATGAATAACGATGGCTTGTACGAGTTGTTCGGCTTCTTTCAGTAAAGCCTGCTTATAAACAAAGTAGCGATTAACCATGCCGTATTTTGGATATTCCCTATAACCGATGAAATTCCGGATTAGGTCGATCATTCGTTTTGTTTCTTTGGCTTTTTGTTCACCATCCGGTAATTGCTTCAATCGATCTAATAACTCTTGTTCTTTTTTCAAAGCTTCCTGTCGCCCTTGCTCAAATTTTCGATTGCTAGCATTAGGCTCAAAGTTTTTGATGTTATTGAGAATCATGGGGACAAGTGTAGTTGGTTTTTCGTTCCAACGAGTTTTAGTAATATCGATTTCTCCGGTACATCGCATTCCGTATTTGCTGAGATAATCATAGATAGCGTCTTTGGTTTCCTGTCCACCATTAAACTTAACCAGTTCGTCCAAAAAGTTATCATCTTTTACATGTTGTAGATAATCAATTACTTCTGGATAAGGACGAATCACATCTGCGACATCCAATAGCGCCAGACCCATTTCCGAAGTAATATTGTTTGGTACAGATTGAGAAAGCGTATCTGCTACGTTTTTTTCACCTAACCACTTGTTCATATTTGCATTAATCCATGATGAAGCATCCATAGCAGCCATAATCACACCCAAACTTTGTGGGTCAAATAAAATCTTCTTTAATTGCTGGATATCTTCTAGAATAAAATCAAATAAATCGGATCCTGATTTCGTTTGGATGATTTGTTTTAACTCTTCTATCGATGTTTGACTACTCTTAATCAAATCAGAAACGATTGTCGGATCGTTTTCGATTTGTGCTTGAAAACCCGCAGACGACATACCTTTATTGCTTTTACTGGGACTCAGTTCTTTTTTATCATTTGGTAACGATTTAATAAAATCTCCTCGCTCTATTATGGTAATAAGTGCGTCTTTTATGAGCGGATCGGATTGTCCCAGGGTATCTAATAAAATTTCTCTGCTAACAGGTGAAGCTAGTTTATGTGTGATATCAACAAACAACCTCCCACCAGCTTTAAACCTTGGTCCAAAAGATGTTAACTGGAATATAGACATTCCTAATGGTTTCAAGGGGTCGGTCATCA
The DNA here is from genome assembly GCF_056401835.1 of Paenisporosarcina sp. P4_D4. Taxonomy (NCBI): domain Bacteria; kingdom Bacillati; phylum Bacillota; class Bacilli; order Caryophanales; family Caryophanaceae; genus Paenisporosarcina; species Paenisporosarcina sp. P4_D4. Next base: position 12,737 of record NZ_JBFUIO010000017.1, read on the forward strand.
TTTGTTGATGACCGACAGATACGTAAACGTGATTTTCTTGATCATTTGCTTCAGGGATCGGGTATAAAGTAGTGATTGGCCGACTCTGGACAATATAAAATGTATCATCAACCAGACACCATTCGATATCTTGTGGGCAACCAAAATAAGCTTCAATCTCTCTGCCTATGCGTGCGAGCTGTAAAATTTGTTGTTCAGTAAGTGTTTGCGTCTTTTGCTGATCAGGATCAATCTGCTGTGTCTCTGTTCCGCCTTCCTTTAGTCCATAGATAGCCAATTTTTTGTTTGCTATCATCTTATCTACGATTTTATCTTCTTGCACCTTATAGCAATCCGCAGATACCAAGCCGGAGACAAGGGCCTCCCCTAGTCCAAAACTGGCATCGATTGATAGCAACTTCCGATTGGAAGTAACGGGATCTGCAGTAAATAAAATTCCAGAAGCCTGTGGGAACACCATCTGTTGGACAACAACGGATAAATACACTTGGTTGTGGTCAAAACCGTTTTGTATGCGGTAAACCACTGCACGATCCGTAAATAGAGAAGCCCAGCATTTTCGGATGTGCCGCAAAATGGCTTCTTTACCGGTGATATTTAAATAGGTGTCATGCTGGCCGGCAAAAGAAGCATATGGCAAATCTTCAGCCGTGGCACTGGAACGCACGGCATAAGCTTGCTCATAGCCAAAAGTTAAGAGACATCGATCGATATCTTCTTCGATCTCCTTCTCCATTTCGATTCCCTCGATCAGCTCACGAATCTTCCTGCTAATCTGGCTAATTTTTTCCCGTTCGTCCACTTTTAGAACAGCCAATTGATCCAGTAGTTGATGAAGCTTCTCATTTTTTCCTATGACTCTTTTATATGCCTCAGTGGTAACACAAAATCCCTTTGGAACAAGTATTCCTTCAATCCTCGAACATTCGCCCAAATTCATCCCTTTGCCACCGACCACCGTTTGTTTCGTTTTATCAATCTCCCGAAACTCTAGTACATATCGTTTCATTTCTTTCCCTCCCATATATCGCTCAATACCAAGACGAATCATATGACAAAAATTGTTCATCTGATCAACCAATTACGCTGTACACTCGTTCCTGCTCCTGGCGAAGTTCCATGTTCATAGGTTGGGCCTGGTTCCAATGACGACTGTAGCGTCAAGTTCGTCGTAATATGCCACCTGTGTTATTAGCCCGTTTTGAGCAAAAATCTCGACGGTCAACTGTGCCTGTCGCTCGCTAGTCTCAACCAGCAGATGACCGCCCGGTGCAAGCCAGAGTGTTGCCTCAGCAGCCACTCGCCGCTGGACGTCAAGCCCGTCCGCCCCCCCGTCGAGTGCCACCCGCGCCTCATGTATGCGGGCCTCCAGGGGTAACAGCACGATTGCTTCGGTAGGGACGTAGGGTGCGTTTGCGACCAGTACATTGACACGGCCCCGTAATGTGGCTGGCAGCGGCTCATAGAGGTCTCCTTCATACACGTGACCCTCGACGGAAGTTACGTTTCGGCGGGCGCACCGCACCGCGGCTGGATCAATGTCGGCGGCGTACAACTCGATTCCTTCCACAGCTACGGCCAGCGCTAAGCCCACCGCACCTGTGCCGCAGCACAGGTCAACTACAATGGCGCCTTGTGTTACGAGAGCTGCTGCTTGACGGACTAAAAACTCAGTGCGACGGCGGGGTACGAATACTCCAGAGTCCACCGCTATCCGGATACCGCAGAATTCAGCCCACCCTAAGACGTATTCAAGGGGCAAGCCGTTTATTCGTCGTTCCACCATGGTGGCAAATTCAGCCGGCGTCCTTGCCTCAGAGAAAAACAACCGTGCCTCATCTTCTGCGAATACACAACCAGCTGTCCGAAGCCTGGTTATTATACTTATTTTTGTTTCGTCGTCCATATAAAAATTAATTTGCTCTTCTATTAATATCACCTAATCTTGATAGCTTTTAGTATTATTTGTAATTCGTTAAAAATAGAAGAAATCCTTCTTGAACTAACCAAGCATTTCATAATACCACTCCACTTTTTCGATTAGAATGTTAGAAGCATATTATTGTTATCATGGTTTTTTCGCTCTGATGTAGATCTTTGAGGTGAGAACTTCATTTCATCCATAAGAAAAAGCCACCTGTAAAGGCGGCAGAAAGTTCCAACTAAAGTACCTATTAGTTGAAGAAGAAATTTTAAGTTAGTTCAATAATCAAAGAGTTAGCTATATCTACTAAGGTATCAGGCTAAACTTTGTTTGAATTTCGCTTATCAATATTTAAGGTGTATTGCCAATTATCCCTTACAAGGCAGCCGATTGTTCAACTAAAGTACCCGTTAGTTGAATAAGAAATACTAAATAGTTTACTTCCCACAAAAGTCATCAATGCTTGAGTGAATATAATATCCAGACACAATGGATTTCCCGCTTGTGAACAAGTCGAAAGATTCTTTCATTCCATCAATGTTTTCAAGGGTAGCTCGATGTTCGAAATCGAATTCCATTTCTTCTGTACCTTCTCTTCTTGAACCGTTAATTTCCCTAATTACTTTATTAATGGTTTTTTGCTCATTAATTTCAATCGTTTTACCACTTGTACATTCAATTGTGGAGTTTAATCATTTCATCTTCTATTAAGGGTTCGCTGTAATGACTACAAGCAGCCAAGAGACAGAGACAGAGACAGAGACAGAGACAGAGACAAAAACAAAAGAGTAATCCTTCTTTCATTAATTCACCTCATACAATTTGTTGATTTGGATTTACATTTCTTATTGAACTATCCTGCCTAGTTAGTTCAATAAGAAACCCTGTATGGAAACAAAGAAAATAAATAAAGAAACAATAATGAACATATACCCTTCAAATCTCTTTCTGTCTTTCTGAATTTCGGATAATCCTGTTACCAACATAAACGCACCTAAGAACAACATCATAAACGGCATCAACTCAAAGTTTCTACTTATTAAACTATAACTGGATAAAGCAATAACAATTATTCCTAATATAATTCTTATTATTTTCATCAATATAATCCTCCCAAAAATTATTTTATCTTATCATATAAAGTAATCATTTTGGCGGAATGAAGAGAAAGGACGCTTACTAATCCGCCCCGTTAGTTGGACAACAAATACTGTAATATTCATTTAACTGAATTAGCCATTTTTAAAAATTCCTTAAGTGTATAGTTTTTCTTCTCTCCCTTGTGAGGAGGTATCATTAAACCGATGTCCACATTCTCTTCACTATCGTGCCACGAAATTACTTTAGCATCTCCTTGATCATCCCATTGAGCGTCTATTCCATTACTTAACTTCACTGTTTCCTGAGCGGCAAACGTATCGAATGCTTTGGTGAAAAGGTTGGATACGTGTAGTACATCTTGCTCACCAATAAATACAATATCGATTAACATTGGTCCTTCACCTCTTATATTGGTCGGCAAGGGAGTTATCTGAACACTTTCAACTTTAAACGGAATAGTTGTATACGTGGGTATTTTTATTTTATTTAAGATATCTTCGGGGATTTCCTCTTGGTTTGTCTCCAGTTCCGGATTACGAGTCATTAACTCCTTCCAGTTACTTTCCTTTGATTCTTCTTCTGTTTTTGAACATCCAATTAACAAAGTGACGAGTATTAAACAACTAAAAAACATAACTAACTTATTTTTAATTAGAAAAATCCTTTCATTTAAATATTAGAGTACATCCTTATCGAACTAACCTGCCCCTTTAGTTCAATAAGAAAAGGGCTGACAAATAGCCCGATGATCTTTAACTAAAACACCCGTTAGTCGAATAAGAAATGAGGAATTATTCAAACACAATGCCTTTTATTTTTTACACTCAAAAGAATATTCACTTGTGAAATTATTATGGATTTCTAATATGACTTCTCCACCAATTTCATAACAGCGAGTACTAGCTAAATTTATTTCTGAAGTATTGAAATAACTAGATGAAATCGTTAAAAAAGCGAATCCAAATAAAGCTAAAACTAAAATCAATAACCCACCTGTAAAATGCCTATTTTTAAATACAGTCATTTTCAGAACACCCCTTATTTAAATTGAACAAAACTTTCCATTTACTTTAATACGTTTGAAATAAAAATAAGTTACAAAAAATTTCCATATAAAATTAACAAAAGTCCATTTCTGCTTATTGAAGAACCTGCCCCTTTAGTTTAAAAAGAAAAATGCTTTACTCCTTCTTGAAGTAAAGCATCCGTTATTTTAACAAACCCTATCTTGTAAAAAGCCAAATTAAAACAAGAACAAAAGCGATTATAGCCCAAATAATGGCTTGTCTATTTTTTTTCATTTACAAAACCTCCCCCTGAAAGTTTTATACCTTCTTGCACTAAGCTGCCCCGTTAGTTGTACAAGAAAATAGGCGTCATCCCAACTCTGCTTTCAGAATTAAAACACCTTATCAAATTTGAAGTAAGATTTTTTACACTATCGGTAAATTAGTATAACTACACCTAAAAGTATTAAACCTAATGGCAAAAGAATAAAACTTGAACCAAGTAATGCAGAAAAAATTTCTATTAGTACACTATATTTCGAACTTGATGTCTCAAATTCACTCATATTTTCAGATTCTCTTTGGTACCAAACCATAAAAAGGACAATCCCAATTCCAACAATAATTAACGAAACTCCAATTAAAAATATCATTATTTTCTCCCGTTTTGTTTCTTTATTTATAAAATTACCCCGTTGTTCAATATGAAAAGAGTTGCTTACCAACCCGATGATCTTTTTTCTTAACCACCCGTTAGTTAAACAACAAATTAAACTTTATCGATTTATATTTTTGGACATTCCAATGGTAAATTTCTTGAACCCAAAAGTTTCATAATATGGCTCTAAACTTTCCACACACATTAGTTGGGGAATTACCCGATTTTGCTCACAATGTTGAATTATTTGATTCACCATTTCTTTGCCGATTCCTTCGGTCTGATAGTTTGGTAGAACACACAATCCACAAACTATACCAGTAATTACACCGTCTGAAATAACACGTCCCATACCCACTAATTGTTTATCATCAAATGCATAAATTGCATACCAACTTTGATTGCACATTTTCTCTAAATCATTAATTGTTAATTCAAGTGAATTCCATCCTAAAGTTTCATATAAGGATAGTAATTGCTCAAAGTTATTAGGGGGTTCTATCGTATAATTTATAGATTTTCCCATATTATTTCCTCCTGATTTATATATATTAATGTTTATCATCAACACTTAATTTATATTTTTTCTCACAGCTTCTTCAACTAACCTGCTCCGTTAGTTGAAGAAGAAAAAGGCTTTACTCCTTATTGAAGTAAAGCATCCGTTAGTTGAAAAACACAATCCCTTATTTCGCTTCCACAACAAAACTTGTATAAGGTTTTTCATCAATAGTTACATCAATTTTCCATAACCCTAATTTGTCAAATCCGAATTTCGCTCCATTCTGTTCCKTTTCAATATTTTTTTCATGAAGYTTGACAGATTCRYCAGTTTCTTTATGTGTAGCCGTCATTTTATATTTTTTTCCATTAAGTTCTTCGAGACTATCCAAGAAATAAACTGCATAAAGTCTTCCTTGTTTYRCTGGAAACTCAGGTTCATTGCTTTCTCCATTTACTTTAATAACACCAAATTCCCCTTCAGTTCCATGCAAAGTTAGATTATCGACATTGAATGTAGGACTTAGATTCCAATCTCCATCATTATCTTTTTCTTCTGTACATCCTAAGAGTAATAAAACTAAAACAAGCAACAGAAAACTTATTCTCTTCAATCGAATAATTGAAATGTCATTTCCTCCTTTTTTTCATCTGTTTATTCTTTAAACATATGATAAAAATGCACATAGAAATATTCTTCAATTCAATCTAATCCCTTTTGTTACCTATTTCAGCGTCCTACCAAATATACCTGCTTATTGAAGTAAAGCACCCGTTAGTTGAATAAGACAGATTAATTTAACGGTCCATATATATCTATTTATTTTCTAGTGTAAGCATTCATAATTGGACCAGATTGTGGAATAAGCGATATTTGATATTTAAAAATTAGATTTAAGGAATAGAGCTTTTTAATTAAAGTAGAATGGAAATTTAAAAACCTAAACTCCTTGTTCATATGAACAAGGTGTTTAGGTTCAAAGATAAGAGTATGGCTTTTTGAGTAAGAGAGTTTTCTAGCTCCACATGGAAGCTACTTTGAATGATCATCGCAGGAACAATCTTGGCCTTTTATTGTTCCGAAGGCCATTGTGCTTTTCTAATTAATTCGCTAAGCTTTCTGCCAATTCGTTTTCTTTCCACATGACTGTAATACATAGGCCAAAGACCATAATGACAGCTGCGAATAGATAAGGATAGTGGATGTTTACGTCAAATAGTATTCCGGCCATGGCTGGCCCGACGATATTACCTAAGCTCGTATAGGTTGAATTCATTCCTGCAACAAATCCTTGCTCTTTCCCGCCAGCTTTTGATAAAAATGTCGTCACTGCCGGACGAAGCAAGTCAAATGCGAGGAAGATGAAGCAAGTTACCACCAGTACTGCGAAGAAGCTAGAGACCAAGGTGGACGCCACCGCCAATATTGCACCTATAATCAAACATAATTGGATCAGTTTCTTTTCTCCGAGTATATCTACCAATTTTCCAAACATAAATACTTGCACAACAACTCCAAAGATTGAGCTTATTGTAATAATAGCTGCAAGGTCTTTAGGCGTGAAGCCGAATTTATGATTAGAAAATAGGCTAAAAACAGTTTCATATGCTGATAAACCGAAAGCGAGTACAAATACAATGATAAATGCAATAAAGTAAAGCGGATGAAGTGATCTTTTTAAATCGTCAATAAAGTTTGTTTGCTTTGTATTAGCAGAAATTTCTGAAAGCTCTTTCTTTGTTAGCGGCTCTTTTAAAATAAACATTGATGAAATGCATGCTAAAAAAGCAATTCCTGCTGCAAAGAAGAAGGGCAAGCGAATACCATATTCTGCAATAAATCCACCTATACCAGGTCCTATAATAAAGCCAGTACTAATGGCGGCAGAAATATAGCCCATTGCTTTTGCCCGTTCCTGAACTGATGTAATATCTGCAACATATGCAGTAACACCCGGCATAATAAAGGCGGCACTAATTCCCCCTAGAAACCTTGATATATAAAGAACCGATACGTTCGTGCCTACACCAAAGATAAGTTCTGAAACACCAAAAAGGAATAAGCCGAATATGATGATTTTCTTTCTACCGTAACGGTCAACCCACCGACCTGCGAATGGTGACAGAAGCAGTTGCGCTACCGCAAATACGGCAACAAGATAGCCCATCGTACTTCCTGATAAATGCATGATATTCATAAATGACGGCATAACGGGGATGATGAGTCCAATTCCTAGAAATGCAATGAATATATTGCTTAAAAGAATAATTAATACCATTTTTTGTTTTTTAATTGGTTTTTTCATGTTTTAACACCTTTTTTCTATATGGCTCATTGATGTGAAATACCTCTCCAAAATACTGTCCAAGAGGCTGCTAATTTGTCCTTCAGCCGTTTCTCATTATTGCCGTATACAAGCTCCAGCAAAATGGAATCGACTACTCCTAAGAAAGCATAGGTAGGCGTTATTGCCACATCTCCGAAGATTAATTTTGCATTGATCCAATCCTGAAATTTTCTTTCCAATATCATCTGTACCTTTTCCTCGATATCTATGACTTCCTGTTCGATTGCTTTTTCAAGATGGGCTGGCGGAAAAAAAGACATACGCAGCCAAAACTTTAACTGCTCATTTTTTTGGAAAAGATCGATGACCAATTGTAGAAATCCGTATAAATCTTTTTCAGGGTTTTCTGAATCAACTTGACTAAAATATTGAAGTTTTGAAGATAGCTCCGTCTCTTTCGCATCCCGTAAAACTTGCAGAAAAAGATCATCCTTTCCTTTAAAATGGGCATAAATGGATTGCTTTTTCATGCCGACTTCTTCAGCTATTAGAGAAAGGGATGCTCCTTCATAACCATGAATTGTGAAATATTTTAGAGCTGCCTTCTTAATTTCATTGCTTTTCAATAATATCACCTCAAATTTAACGAACGTTCGTAAGTTATATTAGCAAACTAAATAAATATAAGCAAGCAGATTAGTTTATAGAAAGGTTTTACAGCACGGTAATGCAGAAAAATATTCCATAATCGGCCGCGATTGTGAAACAAAACAAGTAGAATTTAACAGGGTTGGTGAATCGTCATTTATTAAATGATCACCCCACTCAAGCACTTAATCAGGCAAATAAAATTGGTATCATGTTATCGATTTGGACCGTTTTAAATACATAAATGACACGTTAGGACATACCGTAGGCGATCATTTATTGATGGGGTTACCAAGCGAATTCAAGCCGGAGTGGTTAAAGAGGATACAGTGACACTACGTTCATCATGTCTAGATGGAGTTCGAAACTTAGATAGTATGCATAATATAAAAGAGGAAATCGTAGATTTTTTGAAGAATACATTACTGAATACTTGATAGAATTGCTAGTTACTTAATTTACACTTGGAGGTAGTCATGACACTTAAAAAATATTGGTTACCAGTGCTCATTCTATTCATGAGCATTCTCTACATTTTCATCATTCCTAAAGATGCACTTGCTGTTAAGCTCTTGTTTAAATTAATTCCAATGTGGCTGATTATTTACTATGCCTATTTACAAGCGCCTGCTAAGAAATTGCTTACACATTGGCTTCTGTTAATCGGTCTATTTTTTTGTATGCTCGGAGACGGCTTTCTCGTCTACTGGTTTGTCGTTGGTTTATCCGCTTTTCTGATTGGACACCTGTTTTATTTTGCGGGATTTTTGAGTAGATGGAACTTTTCAAAAATCCGTTTTGCAACCATCGTACCGATTGCGATATACGGTTACTTTTTCGGTAAAGAAATCATCAGTGCTCTAACTCTTGATGGCAACGATTCATTAGTATTACCCGTCTTGTTTTATATCATCGTCATTTCTTTGATGGCATGGTCCGCATTTATGACAGGCAACAAATGGGCGATTGTTGGAAGTATTTTGTTTGTCATTTCCGATTCCATTTTGTCCTGGAATATGTTTGTGTCCGATATTCCGTATTCAGGAATCCTTATTATGACGACTTATTACAGCGCACAATTTTTGATTGCTAATAGCATACGTTCCATTGCATCTGAAACTAATCGACCGTCTGCTTTCTCTTAAATAATTTTTCTAGTTCTTTAATCTTGTTACAACATTCTCCATTTATCACTATGATCCCTTAAGATATCATTAAAGTCTTAAATGCTCTTCCGCTTCTGAAATACTTTTAACACAATGTCATCTGAAAGAATATTGTTGATCAAGTGAAAAAAGTATCCTAGAAAAATTGCCAAAATAATAGCCCATCCACAATAACTGTGGTTGGGCTATTTCAATTCTTCAAAAAGTCCTACTACATCAACTTCATTATATTTATGCTACCAATTAAGCGAAAAAAAGAACAGAATAAACTGCTTAAAATGACGAAAGTGCAAAAAGTCCTTTAAAAGTAAGAAAAGCGTCCAGGCAATTGCCTAGACACTTCTTTGGTTTGACTGACAACCTGGTTAAGTTCCGCAGTCAATATAGTTTATGCAATACCACCTTGTTTATGTACAGAATTGCTTATTAAACCCTTATTAAACTTTCTCTCAAGTTCATATTACTCATTAACTTTATTTTTGATGGCTCTTTTGCTTTTGGATATAAAGTGTCCATAAGCTAAAGTCACCCGCATTTATATATCATTTGAGGGTAAGTTAAAAAAGAATAGTTATCTCTTTAAGAAAGGCTTTTAATCATGGATCGTGGATAATATTCGAGCAGGCAAGATATTAACTGCCATTTGACGTCTGCAATATTGTTTAGAGGTTATCTTTTTATTCTTCTATGTCTTCTACGGTTATTGGAGCAACTTTGGGGAAGATTAATGATGTTGTTTTATTTTTATGAAGGAGGATTAAGAAATGGCAAAGATTGCTGTAGAAAAACCCTATGAAGACGTTAAAAAGGCTTTAGAAGAAAAAGGTCACACAGTGAAGATGTTCAGCACTGATGAGAATGTTTCAGGTTACGATATGGGTGTCGTAAGGACCATTAATGAAGGTCATAATGACGAATTTGAATTTCCGGTTGTAGCTATGTCAGGAATGTCTATTGATAACGTAGTACAAGCGGTAGAACATCGGCTAGGTCAGATGTAATCGGAATTAATCGAATCAAAAAAGAAGCTCAGTCTACTTGAGCTTCTTTCTTTAATTCCTTTGTACGACAAATTAAAAAACCCACTAAAATGAGTGGGAACAAGCTATTTCACATGGCGATCGCGGTGATCATCTTTTCTTTTTAAGCCCATTAATCCAAACAAGCCTAACAATCCAAGCCAACCCCATTCCATATCATCAACGTCGTCTTCCACGGCATCCTTATTTATCGTGATAGGTGTAGCATAAGTAGTTGTTTCTGCAAATGAAAAAGCAATCATAAAAGCAAGGAAAAATGCTGCAAGTTTTTTCATTAATATTCCTCCTCTGAGTAAGTAGAATTAATCATTGCCTTAATCAAAACCGATTATTCACAATCACATTTACTCAGGGACTGAGGTAAAAGATTGGGTAAAAAAAGAAAAAAGATGTCAGCTCATTTACTTCAAGGTTTCAAATAATACTCTTCCATGTATAGCATATTGCGAAAAAATGTTTTAAACGTATGAACGAAAAAGCGTCATCTCATTTGAGAAGACGCTTCCCTACTTTTCTCTAAGCTCTCCAAACTCCACGTTCCCACTTCTCAATAAATTGCTCAAACGTAAGACCATATCGTTCTCTAATTTTATGATACACGAAATATTGTCCCAAGCTTTCAATGAGTCGCTCTTCCATTTAAACTCCTCCTGCTGTTTTGATGGATTCATTTATTCTATTCATCAATAGCTTGTCCATATACATGAAATCATATTCAAGTTTATATAAGGATAAGGGTGATTCAACATGTGTTTATCAGAACAAAAAAACGTTGAAGACGAAAATCCTTCAACGTTTTTCTATAACTCTAGCTTAAAAAGATGGTAAGATGGTACTACTTTTTTCTTATTAGGTCGTTGTTCCTTCAATATTTGTTTCTGGAGCTGTCTCTTCTGGTTTAATATCGGCAAATGTCTCATTATGCTCTTCTAAGTCCCGTGTACGGTGTGCAATTCTTGACGATGCACATGCGGCGATACTTGCAACAAGATCGTCCAAGAATGTGTGTATGCCTTCACCTATTTTGGTATCCAGTTTTTTGATAATCCCAATTTTATTCTTATCCAGATGACCGAATGTGGTTACCGCTATACTTCCATACGTAAAAACGGAACCTAATGCAATCGTTTCATCTACTCCAAATAATCCTTCATCTGCTTCAACAATCTGTTGCAATGGCGCAGACAGCATTTTCTTCTCTGCCAATTCATCAAGCTCAATGCCAACCAAAATGGCATGTTGCATTTCTCTTTTTTTAAGAACACTTTCGACCGATTCTATGCAATGTTCCAATGTAAGGCCTACATTGTATGCAACTTGCATTTCGTATACAATTTTCGCTATTTCTTCAATTGATACACCTCGACGCTGCAAAGCCTCTTTTGTAGCTTCGAATACTTGCTTAGAGTGTACGCGCAAACCATTCCTATCCATTGTGCCATCTCCATTTCTTTCAATCCTTGTTGTCATTATTCATAATTATACCTTCCACCTTCAGTATGGTACAATTTCTGTAGCAAGATTTAGAGGAGGTTAAACCGTTGTCTAAAGGTACAATCCAAGACGTAACGCTATTTAGTGACGCCTTACAAGAAGATATGCAACTGCTGATTTATATACCAGCAAATTATTCACCACTTTATAAATATACAGTTTTAATTGCGTCTGACGGAAAAGATTACTTCCAATTAGGAAGAATTTCCCGTGTTGCGGACGAATTACTCGAAAACAAAGAAATTGAAAATATGATCATTGTCGGTGTCCCGTATAAAAACGTGGAAGATCGACGTCGTAAATACCATCCGTCCGGGGATCAGCATGATGCGTACTTACGTTTTCTTGCACATGAACTTGTTCCTTATTTGGATTTAACCTACCCTACATATCAGATTGGAATGGGACGAGCACTAATCGGCGACTCATTGGCAGCAACTGCTTCCCTTCTTGCCGCTATCAAATACCCCAATATATTTGGAAAAGTTCTTTTACACTCCCCGATGGTCAATGAAGATGTATTGGAAAAAATTAAAAATGTCCGGACACCGCATTCGTTCTCGGTTTATCATGTCATTGGAACTGGCGAAAATGCAGTAAAGCTAACCAATGGCGAGATTGAAAACTTCCTTGAACCGAACAGGGTTTTAAATTCATTGATGCAAGACAAAGGATTTTCGTTGTTCTATGACGAATTTGAAGGAGAGCATACTTGGAAACATTGGCAACCGGATTTGAAACGTGCGATTAAAATGAATTTCGGACATTGATCGTCAAATGAAGCCTTATCCAGAAAATTTGCTATACTATAAGTATGTACTTACTTAACTAAAAGGAGGTTTTTAGGATGAAATATGGAGTCGTTGCATTCCCATCTAAAAAACTACAAGACTTGGCAAACTCATACCGCAAACGTTATGATCCACATTATGCACTCATCACCCCCCACATGACGGTCAAGGGCGTATTCGAAGCTAGTGACACTGAGATTGAACAACTTTCTACAAAAATCAGCAACGTTGTCAAACGTCACAAACCCTTCAAAATACACACAACTAAAGTTAGTTCCTTTTCACCGGTTACGAATGCAATTTATTTCAAAGTGGAACCGAGTGAAGAATTGCTTAATTTACATGAAGATTTGCATTCTGAAGAAGTGGGTGGCAATGCTGAATACGCCTTTGTCCCTCATATTACCATCGCACAAAAAATGTCATCCGGTGAACATGACGATATTTATGGCCAATTGAAAATGATTGGTGTCGATCACGAGGAAACTATCGATCGCTTGCATTTGCTGTATCAACTTGAAGATGGCTCTTGGACGGTTTATGAAACATTCCGTTTGACTGGAGCTGAAAATTGATTTGATTACTGCCAAACGAGTGGAAATACCAAAAGAGCTGGATGATGCATTTTTTGTTCGTCAAAAAGTATTCGTGGATGAACAGGATGTCCCAGTACATTTAGAGATGGATGAATATGATCAGTCTGCTGTTCATTTCGTGGCGTATGACGATGAAATGCCTATAGGTGCGGGCCGAATTCGAGAACCTGAACCAGGTGTCGCAAAAGTTGAACGTGTCTGTATCTTGCCTCAATATCGTGGCAAGCATTTAGGAAATTTGATGATGGAAACGATGGAAAGTTATGCGAGAGAAGCTAGTTTAACGACAGTTAAACTAAATGCTCAGTCTTATGCCGTTCCTTTTTATGAAAAACTCTCTTATCAAATTACCTCGCCTGAATTTATGGATGCAGGTATACCCCATCGTGCCATGGAAAAAAATCTATAATAAAAGCACTTGTTCAACTGAACAAGTGCTTTTTTTTATTCGTTTTTTTGGTTCATCATGTTTGCTATCTCATTAAGATTTAGCTTGTTTCCTTTTWGAACAACTGATTGAACAATTTGGTCTTCGAAATCGCTTGAAATCTGCTTTCCAGCAATTTTAGATACTCTTCGAACGATTTTTTTCACTTGGCGTTCATCTGAAAAATCAGCGTGCTGGATGGCATTGGCCAATGTAAAAACTTCATCCATCGATACACCAGTTTTTTGCTCAATCTTCTTAAAAAATGAGTCTTGCATTTGTTCCCCTCCTATCTGATGAAACTACTCCCTACGATGATTAATAGGATGAATAGTACAACTATGAGGATAAATGTTGACCCTTGATAAGGAGCACGAGCTGGATACATTTTTGGATAACCACCGCAAGGACTATAACCCTCACACATACGATTCCCTCCCTTTCCATTCGAACTAGAATATGCGAACGAATTAAAAGGAAGAGGGCATTTTCCTCAGGATACTTTACCTTTGGACTTGAAAATGATTGCTGCAACCACACCGAATACAATGGCTGCACTGATACCTGAGCTTGTCACTTCGAACATACCGGTTAATACGCCGATAAAACCATGTTTTTCTGCCTCCGCCATAGCTCCATGAGTAAGTGAATTACCAAAAGAAGTAATGGGAATAGTTGCTCCTGCTCCTGCAAAATCGATGAAAGGCTCATATAAGCCAAACCCATCTAGAACAGAACCAATGACTACCAATAAACTTAATGTATGCGCTGGCGTTAATTTCGCCACATCAAAAAGTAGTTGTCCCACTACACAAATAAGTCCACCAGCGATAAATGCTAAAATGATTGAAACGATCATATTGTCACCTCATTCCATCGACAATTCAACAGCGTGCGCAATACATGGGATCGTTTCACCCTGTTGAAATGAAAGTGGGGATAATAAAGCACCAGTGGCTACTAGCAGTATTTTCTTATACTGTTTCGCTAATAATTCAGCATAAATTGGTCCTAGATAGACCGTTGCAGAACAACCAGCTCCGCTGGCTCCAGATAAAAATTTATCGTCATTTCCGTAAAATTCCGATCCTGCATCACGATATTTATCAACAAGATAAGAAGAAACTCCACTTGTTTTGATAAGTTCCTGTAAAATGGCAAAGCCATTCTTCCCAAGATCCCCAGTCATGACAAAATCATAAGAAGTTCCTTTATTTTGAGCTAAATGTCGCTGAATTGTATCAAAGGCTGCCGGTGCCATAGCACTCCCCATATCAAGTGGATCCGTACATTCACAATCCATAACTTGACCAATTGTGGCAGACTGCACGAACGGTTTACCAACTTGATTGTGGGAAAGAACTCCGTAACCTGCTCCTGTTACAGTCCATTGGCCTGTAGGAGGCTTTTGTGCACCGTATTCAATTGGATACCTAAACTGTCTCTCAACAGCGTTATGCTGGCTGGCTGCACCAAATAAGATCCGATCCATTTGTTTGGTTTCAAGAAAGAAACTTGCTGTAATTAGAGAAGAAATGCTTGTTGCACAAGCAGAAAACATGCCCATAAACGGAGTAGCGAGCTGGCGTGCCGCAAAATTGGTTGGTGTCATTTGATTGACTAAATCCCCTCCAAGAAACAAATCGATATCCGGGAGTTGAAATCCACCTTTCATGATGGCCAAATTACAAGTATCCTCTATTAACTGGGAATGCCCTTTTTCGTTTGTGTCTTGTCCAAGACGTTCATCATCGTAGACATGGTCGAAATGAGGATGGAAGGGACTTTCTTTTTCTAGAGGACCAACAGCAACTGCCGTTGATACGATACTTGGCTTTGAAGCAAACTGATACGTCCGCGAATTACTTACCAAGAGATCACCCCCATCTTAACGAGTATGGTTTTGATGAGCGCTACGACAAAGGCAGAGAAAGTACCATAGACGATTACTGGACCTGCCAGTTTAAACATATTGACTCCTACTCCTAAAATAAAACCTTCCGATTTATGTTCAATTGCTGCAGAGATTACGGCATTACCAAAACCTGTTACAGGAACTGCCGAACCTGCACCACCAAACTGGCCAATTTTTTTATAAATACCGAACCCTGTTAATAACATGGAAATAAAAACCATCGTGGCTACGGTAGGATTGCTCGCAGTTCGCTCAGTAAATGAAAAATAGGCCATGTAGAAAAATGAAATGACTTGTCCGACAGCACAAATGATACCGCCAGTCAGAAATGCTTTCAGACAGTTCTTTAAAACGGGTCGCTTCGGTGCCATCTCGTCCACTGTTTGTTGATATGAATTGGGATCCATTACGTATTCTCCTTTGCCAATGCTCGAAGTTTATCTAAATCTTTTTTCAAAGCATCCTCTGTCGGTTTCTTTTCAATTATTTTCTTAAGTTCCCAAGTGATTTTCAAATCAGGAGATACAAATACATCATGATCAGGGAAAAGCGATTTCACTTCTTTTTCAATTGATTTTGCAATTTTTTCTTTGCTGAATTTCGACATTGGTTCTACTTGCAAGGACACAACCAACTGATGATCAAAGAACACGGCAGCAGCCTCGCTTATTTTTTCATTGTCCTGGAGGATTTTCTTGAGTGATTCAATTTCTTCCTGATCATCATCAACATGATAAATGGATACTTGCGGTTGGTCATTTGAACAACCCACCAATAGCAATAATATACAGATCAACAATCCGAATTTTTTCATTTTCAATTCACCTTTTATCCTAGTATGATGTTTTTCCAAAAATTTATGTATAAATTGGTTACGCGCCCTGACCAACGAACACAATCTACATATTGTATAAAGACTCTTAAAGAGAGTGAGGTGAAAACAAAATGGGATGTGGACGTAACTTGGAATCATCATCATCATCATCGTCATCGTCATCTTCATCTTCTGGACATTTCAAGAAGAAAGATCAATGTATCTGTGATGTAGTTCGTGCAATCAAAGACATTCAAGATCGAGCAACGGACATGGACTGTCCGGTATGTCCAACAAATTGCTTCTTGGAGCCACTTGGTGGATTAGTAAGTCCTTCTCGTCACCAAGCTGATACTCGCGTATTCATGCTTTTGACGGATGACGGTACACCGTTCAAAGCTTTCTTCCGCGATAATGATCGTAAAGACTGTGATTGCTTCTCTGTATTCTTCCGTGTAGAAGAAATATTCGATGGTTGCTGTGCAACACTTCGTGTACTAGAACCTTTGGATCATCATCATAAAGAAGTAGATCTTTTAAACGATTGTGGCGACAAATTGGATTTAAGAAAAATTTGTAAAGTTCGAGATTTCAGACTTTCTAATAGCTGTATTACCGTTGACTTGAATTGCTTCTGTGGCATTGAATGTGTAGCAGACGTATTTCTAGGTGTTTGTGACTAATTAATAAACACGTCAAGCGTGCAGTGTCTAATTAGCTCGACTTCCTATCAAAAGGAGTCGGGCTTAGTTTTGGTTTGTCAACAGAATGTGTAAAATGACAAAAATAATTCGGCTAGTTCCAGATAAAAAGAAAAAACATCCACTATGTTAAAATGGATGTTTTCTTCACTACTATTCACACTCGAGTCGGGAGAATTTTTCCTCCCCACCAAATCTCTTTAATTTCGTTAATTTCAAATGCCATAATCTCGTCTTCAGCTGATTTAATTTGGACACTATCTGAATAAAGCACATCCACGATACCGCCAATTTTTTCACCATCTTTTAATTGAAAAAAAAGTGGCTTATATACAAACTTTGCAAAATCTGACGTCAAAAAGCGCAATCTTTGCCACATCAATGGATCGGTTTCAATTACGGTTTCGACTTTGGCTTCGGCTTCGGCTTCGACTTTGGCTTCAAATTTGGCTTCGAGGTCTTTAACAACAGGCTCCGGGAAGATTGAAGTACTTTCTTCTTGCCAACGAGACACCTTACGGACATACCTATAGACCGGCGGACCTTGGACAAAAAGGAGCGGATCATTTTCCAATGGAATACACACACCCTTTTTGAAATAGCTTATGCTGCAGGTTTACAATATGTGAAAACCGCTGTCACAATGAATGGTTTCACCTGTAATCCCGCGTGATAATTGACTAAATAAGAACAGTGCCGTATCCCCTACTTCTTCAGGTGTAGTATTGCGACGAAGCGGTGCACGTTCTTCGATCTCTTTCAACACACTGTTAAAATCACTTACACCTTTAGCAGACAACGTGCGGATTGGGCCAGCTGAAATGGCATTGACACGGATGTTATATTTCCCAAGATCTGCTGCCAAGTATCGTACTGACATATCAAGCGATGCTTTGGCAACACCCATGATATTGTAATTCGGTACCACTTTTTCTCCGCCTAAATAAGTTAAAGTGACAATACTTCCGCCTTCTGTCATTAATGGCTTAACAGCTTTCGCTACCACCGTTAATGAGAAAGCACTTATATTATGTGCAAGCAAAAACCCTTCACGTGAAGTATCTGAGAAGTTCCCCGCTAACTCTTCTGTTTTAGCAAATGCGATACAATGGGCTAAACCATCTACTTTTCCTACTGCTTGTCCAATTGTTGCGAAGCATTTCTCCACATCTTCGTCATTTGTTACATCACATGGAAGAACAATTTCATGTTTCCCTTCCAATGTTGCTACTAAATCACGCACGGGTTTCTCGAATCGTTCCCCCGCGTACGTGAAAATGATATTCGCTCCAGCTTTATCCAACGACTGTGCGATTCCCCAAGCGATACTGCGTTTATTTGCTACACCCATGATGACAAACGTTTTCCCCTGCAATGACAAAGACATATAAAAATCCCCCTAATTAATATTCTTCATTAATACCTGGTACTAATAATACATCACAAAAAAAGAAAGTGCAAAAAGAATATGACACTAGTAATAGTTAGTGGGTTTGTGAAGGCGCTTTTCATATAACAAAAAACCAGAACCCCAAATCAATGGGGTTCTGGTTTTCATTAAGCTAAAGTTGTGTGAGAAACATGCTAGCCAATCCTAAATAGATTAAGATGCTGATAATGTCGTTGAGTGTCGTAATAAATGGTCCAGACGCCACAGCAGGGTCGATATTCATCCGGTGAATGAGTAACGGAATGAAAGATCCCGACAAGGTAGCAACAAAAATGGAGCCGAAAATTGCTGCCCCGACTAACAGTCCAAGCAATAAATCGTGTTGACTGAAAAACACAATGCCCACGCCAAATACCGCACAAACAATACCGGTGATTAGGCCTGTACCCGCTTCACGCATCAACAATTTCAATTTGCTTTGTTCGGCGATATCGCCTGTTGCAATACCCCGAACGGCTACAGCAAGAGCTTGGGTCCCACTGTTGCCTGCCATTCCTGCAATTAACGGAATAAAAACGGCTAAAATGGCAACCTGGTCTAGTGTTTCCTCAAAAATACCCATCAAGTTTGCAGTGAGCATCCCCAAAAACAATAAAATGATGAGCCATGGCAACCTTTTTTTTGCTGCTGTTAATGGCCCTTTATCAAATGTATCCATCTCTGATACGGCTGCCAATTTCGAGTAATCATCATTCGCTTCTTCTTCGAGTACATCTAAAATATCATCAACTGTGATGATTCCAAGTAAATGATTTTGAAAATCTACTACAGGCACTGCCAGGAAATCATAGTCTTTTATCATTCTTGCTACTTCTTCCTGATCGTCACTGACTGACACACTTACTACACGTTCATTTCGAATCGTACGTATAAGAGTGTCTTCTTCGGCAATAATTAAATCACGTAATGAAACAACTCCCGTCAGCTGGTGATCATCGTTGACGACGAAAAGGTAGTAAATGGTCTCAGCTTCAGGGRCAGCGTTTCGCAAGATGGTCATCGCAGAGCGACATGTTGAATTTTCGGGAATTGCTACATATTCGGTCGTCATAATGGATCCGGCCGTATATTCTTCATAATGGAGCAAGTCTTTGATTTCCTTAGCCGACTCATCATCCATGATAGTCAAATAGCTGGCTACTTGATCTTTGCCCAGCTCATTTAGTACGTCTACAGCATTATCGGCATACATTTCGGATAACATATCCGCCGCATACGTATTGTCCATTTCTTTTAGAAAAGGTTCATATTCATCGTCATCGAGTTCAATCGACTGGAAAATTACTGCCATTTCTTTCGGAGAGAGATACTGATAGATAATTTGCCTGCTGTCAGGTCCCACCTTTTCAAAAAATTGTGCCTGATCATATGGATGAAGCGCTAAAAATTCATCTCTGAATTCATCTACTTGTTGGTCAGTCAGAAATGCTAGCAGTTGTTCAGCATCGAATTGGTTTTCTTCGTTATGTTTACGCTCCTCTGTCATGTATGCCCCCTCCTTTCTTTGCCCGTTACAATTCTACATTCCCCATTGTATGGGGTAAACTGAAGTTATAGCAAACTATTTTTATAATGAGGTGAAAGAATTGTTGTACGATATCGTTGGAGATATCCATGGATGTTACGAAGAACTGACTGCATTGATTGAAAAATTAGGCTATCAACCGACTGAAGAGGGATTCGTTCATCCACATGGACGCAAACTTGCCTTTGTCGGAGATGCAGCTGATAGAGGACCGCAATCCTTGGCAGTCCTGAACTTATTGTTTGATTTGCAGGATGCCACGCAATTAATTTATTCCCCGGGAAATCATTGCAACAAACTTTATCGCTATTTTAAAGGTCATAAAGTTCAAATTACTCATGGTCTGGAAACGACCGTAGAAGAATTTAAGCAATTATCTCCAAATAAACAAGATCCATTCAGAAAGCGATATATTGCTTTTTATGAAGCACTTTCACCCTACCAGCAGCTTGACGATGATCAACTGATTATCGCTCATGCTGGAATACGCGAAGATATGATCGGTAAACCGATACAAAAAAATATTATTGTTTTTGTCTTATACGGTGATATTTCCGGTAAACAACATGCTGATGGTCGTCCAATACGGGGAGATTGGGCCAAACATTATAAAGGTCCTGCATTTGTTGTATACGGTCATACACCTACCAAAGAAGCACGCTTTAAAAACCGAACGGTGAATATCGACACGGGCTGTGTGTTCGGCGGGAAATTATCTGCCCTCAGATATCCTGAGATGGAAGTGGTTTCAGTACCTTCACTCCAGCCATATGTAGAAGAAAAATTTCACGACTATGAAAACTATGAAAACTAATGGAGTAATTTACTCATATCGTCTGGCAATGGACTCGTAATGGTTAAAATTTCTCCGGTTAAAGGATGTTTAATATCTACAGATGCACAATGGAGTGCCTGTCGTGTAATTAAGTCCAGTTTCCCCCCGTATAGATCATCTCCCATGATTGGATGACCAATATGAGCCAAATGTACACGAATTTGATGAGTTCTTCCCGTGTGCAATAGACATTTCACGTGTGAAAAATGTGAATCGTATCGAATGATACTGACATCGGTATGAGCAAATAGACCATCATTCCGTACTTCTCTTTCAATAATACTGCTTCCTTTACGTCCAATCGGTTCGATGATTTCTTGTGTCTGTTTCTCGACTCTGCCGTGAACAATGGCTTCATATGTCTTATTCATGACATGTCCTTGATTCATGATGTGATGGATGTGTCGATTTTTAACTAAACAGACTAAGCCAGATGTATCACGGTCTAGTCGAGTCAAAATATGGACTGTCGAAGGAATCGACATTTCTTCATAATAGTGAGCTACATAATTGGCTAACGTGTTTGATGGATGTTCCCTGGAAGGAATGGTGCTTTGACCAGGTGGTTTATTGACAATCAAGAGGACATCATCTTCGTAAATGATTTCCAGTGGACCTTCTTGGCGAATCAGCCCTGCACTCACTTCTTCATAGGGAAAAAGAACGGTCACTACATCCCCAACTGAAAGTGGATGTCTGACCGTTTTTTCTTGTCCATTAACTAGTAAGGAACCGCCATCAAATTTAATTGATGTTAAAGTGCGTTTGGAAATCCCCCATTTACCTAGGGCTTCACGAAGTAATATAGGCTCCGTTACGTTAAATAGTAAATGAAATTGTTTATACATCGCTGTCGATAAATGAATCATGTACACGTTTCCAGAAAGGAAATGGACGGAATCGAGCAAATCGCACTTTTTCTTTTGCTACACGATATTGGATGGATTTTACGTCTTTATGGAGCAATTGCAAATGATCAATCGTCACCATGAAATCAACGGCCTTCACTGGTTTCAAAACGCATGTATGATGTGATGGTAAAACCAGAGGAGCGCCGACTGTACGGAAGACCCGATTGTTGATGGACGCCATTTCCGTCAACTGCATCGCTTCCAAAGATGGGTGAATAATTGCTCCACCAAGCGCTTTATTGTAGGCGGTACTTCCAGAAGGTGTCGACATACATAACCCATCGCCACGGAAACGTTCGAAGTGGCTGTCATTCAGTTCGACATCCATCACCAATGTCACATCTGGAGATTTGATTGTGCTTTCATTTAAAGCCAAATAAACACTTTCTTCATCCGTATTACGATAATTAATGGTCGCTTCGAGCAAAGGATATTGAATCACTTCGAATTCTTTTTTGGCAATGGAAATCACTAACTTCTCGATTTCAGCTGGTTTCCAATCTGCATAAAATCCTAAATGACCTGTATGAATTCCAACAAAGGCTACTTTCGACAATTGTTCACTATAGCGATGAAACGCGTGCAACAATGTCCCATCTCCACCGATTGAAATCACGATATCGGGTGACTCTTCATCCCACACCAGTCCAAAATCCGACAAGTAGGTTTTGGCATTGGCCATCAATTCGTTTGAGTGTGCATCATTCCTTGATTGAATGGCAAATTTCATAAATGCTTGGACCTACCTTCCCCAGAGTTAGATGGGAAATTCGCATTTCCACTCTCTTTATATTCACTGAAATATTTTTGTGCTTCCTGGATTTCATCACGGATTAGTGACATCTCTTCATCTAAACGAAATGCTGCTTCAGCTGCACTTTGCAAGCGGTTTTTTATTTCTTCGGGAAATAATCCCTTATATTTGTAGTTTAACGAATGTTCAATGGATGCCCAAAAATTCATTGCCAACGTGCGGATTTGAATTTCCACCAGGATATGAATTTTCCCATGAATGGTTTGGACGGGATATTCAACAATCATGTGATATGAACGGTAGCCACTTGGTTTCTCATGTGAGATATAATCACGTTCTTCAACCACTTTGATATCGTGACGATTACGCAGTAACTCTACCACTGTCTCTATGTCATCAACGAATTGACACATGATGCGCAACCCTGCAATATCTTGCAGTTCATTAACTAGTATGGCAGAGGGCTCAAAAGCAATTCCTTTTTCAAGTGTTTTATCATAGATACTTGCAAGAGGTTTCACACGGCCAGTAACAAACTCAATTGGTGAGTTTGTATTTGCTATTTCATATTGCGTCCGCATACCCTTTAATTTTATTTTCAATTCATCTACTGCTTGCTTATAAGGCTCTAAAAAACGTCTCCATTGCCCCATGACCAGTCCCCCTTGCCAATGCTATCTTCGTGAATTTATTACGAATTCAATTTGCAGCCAGTTGTTCTTTAAAAGCTTCTTCTACTGCATTTGCAAATTCTTCACCGTAATTGTGATTTCCTTCGATATTGAAGATCAGCATATTTAATTCTTCTCTGAAATTATCAAGCACAATATCCGTCTTTCCCCAAACTAACACTGGGTCCTTGTCTGCACCAAGTGACACTGCCAGTAATGGCCACACTGTTTTGGGAAATAGAACATATGTATACCCATCGGAGTCATCCATTAAATAAACGAATGCATTCTCATCTGAATCAGTGATTAACTGACCAGCCGCTTTTACTTCCTGATTGGTTGGATCTTCTTGCAATAAAAAACGGATATCGTTTTCATTTTGCACGCCGCTATCGACAATATAAGTTTTACGCAATGTTTGCTCTTCCTTTCAATCTTTACTACCCCATATTTTATCATAGGTTCCCATATGTTGCAGTTTGCAATTTTTTCAGCATAATAAGAAGGAAGGTGGTGAATCACGATGTCCATTCAAAAAGAAATAGAATTTAAAAATCTGTTGGAAAAAGAAGAGTTTCATAATTTATGCCGTGAATTTGGCGTATCTGAGCATGACTTTCGCATGCAGACAAACACATACTTCGACACGAAGGATTTTCAGTTACGTGATGCTTACATGGGATTTCGTTTACGAGTCGTTGGACAGCGCACTGAATTAACCTTAAAAGCACCTGGTGAAAATAAACATACCATGATTGAAACTACACGCCTGTTAAGTGCAAAAGAAAAAGATGAAATTTTGCAAAACGGCTTTATTATGCCCCAATCTTACAGTGAATTCCAGTCTTTACCCGAGGTTCTATTCGCATTTGGATCGCTTCATACACATCGTGTAGAAATTCCGTATCAAGATGGCTTGCTCGTATTGGATCGCTCCGACTATTTGGGGAAGACAGATTATGAAGTTGAATTTGAAGTGAATGATTATTTAAGTGGACAACATAGCTTTAATGAAATGCTTTCAACTTATAGAATTCCAATTCGTAAAACACCAAAAAAAATTGCCCGGTTCATGAAAGCGGCTCAGCATAAATAAACTGTATGAATAGTAATACCGCTTGTACATTTATAAACTTCCATTCGTTGTTACGAAAATAAAATTGTATGTAAGAATTAACAAAATCGATTTGTTTGAGAAATATACGTGAGGTTGATAGAATGGGAATACAGCGCAAGCAAAGGAGTTTATAAAATGACCCGAAAACCTATTATTCCTTATGAGGAAATTGGTCCGGATAAATTGTCGCAACTTGTTGATGCATTTTACGAGAGAGTCGCGGCACACCCAAAGCTTAAGCCTATATTTCCAGATGACTTGATGGAAACCGCTCGTAAACAAAAACAATTTTTGACACAATATTTAGGTGGACCTAATATTTATTCACAAGAACACGGACACCCGATGTTACGTGCCCGACATATGCCTTTCCCTATCACACCAGACAGAGCACAAGCATGGCTTGAGTGTATGCATGATGCAATGGATGAGGTCGAGTTAGAAGGAAAAATCCGTGACGACTTTTATCATCGCCTTGTGCTAACGGCTCATCATATGACGAACCGGCCAGATCAAGAGGAGGAAATCGAGTGAATAACTTGCAGATTCCGCCCGAAGCGATAGTTTCTACGAGTTCAACAAAGCCAATTGAGCTTTACGCATTTATTGACCCACTCTGCTCTTCATGCTTTGATTTACAACCGATTGTGCGAAAATTACAAGTCGAATATGAACAATATTTCACGTTACGTGTAGTACTTAGTACGAAGCTTTCTACTCTTAATTCATTTTGTGCAAATGATTCGGTAGATGCCGATGATTTTACACATCCAGCACTTCCCTCTGTTGCTATTAAAGCTGCGGAGCTACAAGGTAAACGAGCTGGAGTCCGATATCTTCAAAAACTTCAAGAACAGTTTTTCTTGGATACAAAAAACGTTGCTTCATTTACAAGCCTCATAGCAATTGCGGAAGAAGCACAGTTGGATGTAGAAGAATTCAAGTCAGATATTCAGTCAAAAGAAGCCACCCGCGCCTTTCAATGCGATCTCCATATCAGTCGGGAAATGGAAGTCAGTGAATCGCCTAGCATGGTATTTTTCAATGAACATATTGAGGATGAAGGACTGAAAGTGTGTGGAGTGTATTCTTACGAAGTATACGAGAAAATTCTGGCTGAGATGTTGGATATGGAACTAAGTCCTCAAGAACCACCCACACTAGATGAACTTTTTATACGCTATCATACATTGTCTACTAAAGAAATCGCTTCCATTTACGGTGTGACAAACTATGCCGCGGAGCGAGAATTAAAAAAACGAACACTACTACAGCAACTTGAACGCATTCCATTGGCAGATACAAATCAATGGAGACTCAAATCTTATATGCAAAAAGCGTGAAACCTCCCTTTAAATCGGGCATTCGCTTTATAAAAACGATCCAAAGACAAAAGTGAACAGCACCCCACTTGTTAGCCACAACTAACAAGTGGGGTGCTGTTTTTATGGAGATATATCCATTAAACATGGTTTGTTAAAGAATGCTGTTAATACTAGTCATGAAAAAAGAGAGGCAATAGAATCCCTTTTCCTTTCCGCGGACGAACAGACAAGCCTCTTTGGCCAACAGGATGTTGGTCACGAAGGCGTTTCCACAAAGTGGCGTTCTTAGCCTTCGTTCCATCGTTATCGCTCCAGGGTATTGCCCACTGGAGTGTTGACGCAAGAGCGTGAATCGTGAGACCTGAAGGTAATTGGTTTTAATACTTGAAGGCTCATGCGGAACAGGCTGCTTGCGCAACTGTAAGATAAACAACAGTATAGTTTTAGAAAAAAATAAAGAACCGTCCTTCCATTTCTGGAGTGACGGTTCTTTTCACAAAGGGGATGGGAGAAATGTTCACGTTCAAACAAAGGGGTGTATGTTTGTGTGTGATTTATTTCACATTTAAACGATATCATGACATAACGAGTAAATCAATCCTTCACAATCTTTTTCACAAAATCGTCATAAGGTAAGCGCTTCCAGTAAAATGCGATTCTATTTCTACCATTTGAATGATATACCGATATAACTAAAACACCTCCATCTATTTCAGATGGAGGTGGATAATGATTATTTTAATAACAGACTTTCAAGTTCAGCTAGCTTCTCTTCAAACACTTTACACGCTTCTTCTATCGGTGCAGCGGATGTCATATCAACTCCTGCTTTTTTCAGCACTTCAATCGGCGTATCTGAGCACCCCGCTTTCAGGAATTGGTTGATATAGCGATCAACTGCTGGTTGGCCTTCAGAAAGGATTTGATTGCTCAAAGCTACTGCAGCACTGTAACCAGTCGAATATTGATAAACATAATAATTGTAATAGAAATGTGGGATACGAGCCCATTCCAGACCGATTTCTTCATCAACAACCAAGTCGTCACCAAAGTATTTTTTATTCAAATCATAATAAACTTCAGTCAACTTATCTGCTGTCAATGCTTCCCCGTCTTGGTTCATTTTATGAATCAAATGCTCAAACTCAGCGAACATCGTTTGACGGAATACAGTACCACGGAACCCTTCCAACCAATAGTTCAGCAAGTAAATTCGTTTTTGCTCGTCTTCAATTGTGTTTAACATATATTCGTTCAATAATGCTTCATTACACGTTGATGCAACTTCAGCTACAAATATAGAATAGTCCCCATAAATAAATGGTTGATTTGCGCGTGAATAATAGCTGTGAAGGCTATGACCAAACTCATGGGAAAGTGTGAATAAATTATTCACATTATCCTGCCAGTTCATTAGTACATAAGGATTTGTTCCATATGCACCAGAAGAATATGCACCTGAACGTTTTCCTTTATTCTCTACAACATCCACCCAACGATTTTCCAATCCTTGTTTGGCAATCGATACATACTCTTCACCAAGTGGCGCAAAGCTCTTAAGCATAATTTCTTTTGCTTCTTCATAAGGAATTTCCATCTTTGCTTCCTTAACTAATGGTGTGTAAAGATCCCACATATGCAATTCGTCGACACCTAATACTTTCTTGCGTAAAGAGACGTAACGTTGTAATAAGTGCAAGTTCTTATTTACGGTATCAACCAAGTTATCATACACTTGCTCAGGAATATGATTTTCAGACATTGCAGCGTGACGTGCAGAAGTATAATTACGAACTCTAGCATTCACGTTATCGCGTTTAACATTCCCAGCTAATGTTGAAGCGAATGTGTTACGGAACTTTCCATATGTACCATACATGGCACGGAAAGCATCTTCACGCACTCGACGATCAGAGCTCTCAAGTAAGCGGCTGTATCGACCGTGGGTCAATTCCAGATCTTCCCCATTTTCATCTTTAATCGTAGGGAATTCTAAATCGGCATTGTTCAACATTCCAAATGTTTCAGAAGAAGCATTTGCCACTTCCGCGAATTGAGCCAATAACGCTTCTTGTTCTGCAGGAAGAACATGTGGACGCATTTCATTAATTTCTTTTAATACTTGTTTATATAATTTCAAACCTTCATGTTCTTCTACATAATCTTTGACTTTCGTTTCATCCAACGCCAATAGTTCTGGTGTCATGAAAGATAAACCTGTTGATACTTTTACAAGCAACGTCTTAATACGGCTGTCCATTGCTTGGTAGTGGCTATTTGTTGTATCTTGATCGTAACGCATGTGAGAGTAAGTATATAAGCGATAAATACGCTCCAACACTTCATCTTTATACGTAAAAGCATTGAAAAGAGCTTCTGACCCGTTCTCAAAGGTACCTTTAAATGTTTCTGCTTTTTCTGCGAGCCCACTTACTTCTTTGTATTCACTTTCCCATGCTTCATCGCTAGAGAAAATGTCTTCAAGCTTCCATGTCAAATCTGTTGGTACTTCACTACGTGATAAAATTTTGTTTTTTGTTTCTGTCGTCATTTCCGTTCCCCCTTGAGCCGATTTGATAGAAAAATCGAATAACTTCTATATTTTCTCAATTTTCCTAACGTTTTGCAACTATTAACCTATGAAAAAGTTGTTTTAAAAATGTTTCTTGCATGATTTGTTGTGATACTAATTTAGATAAATCGAAATTTATTTGCTGTAGCAATTGGCAATATTGCATGACTACATCTTTCGCTATTTTAAAGTCTATTACTCTACAGTATTCGGCAAGAAATGCTTCGATCCACACTTCGCTGATATTATCGAAATCTACTTGCTTTTGGGATAGCGCGCATACTAGCGCTAACTGCCATTCTGTAGAATGGTTTTGGAAGACTTGTGATCCAAGTAGTGGAAAGCCTATATATAACGGTAAATCTTTTGGTAGAATGCGTTCAACATAACAATTGTTTAAAAACTTATCTCTGGTACCAAATTTACTGGAATAAATTCGATTGGTTAAAAACTTTGAGCGTTTATGCTGGTAAATATTCCAATACTGATTTGCTTCGGTCTGAGTAAGTGGTTTTATGTGTGCAAAAGGAAAAGTTTGCAACATATTCGGCAAAGTACAAATCTTGGCAATAAATGATGACCCGCTAATATGTAAAAGATGACTAATATAAACAAATTGAGTACTGGTCGGATCATAGGTAATTAACGTGGGCTTGGATGAAGAATCTATTGTGATAAACGACTGCTCAAACTTGGATAATTTGATGAAAGTTACGCCAGCTGCCTTGACATTAATATTAGCAGGGGTGCGAAGTAACCAAACGGATGGAATTTTCACTTGACTATATCCAAGATTTCTTTTATAGACATCGTCTATGGGTATTACACTGCACTGAAATTCTACAGCAAATAAATTTCTTCCTTTTTGCACCAATAAATCAGGTCGTTGTGAAATTTTCGGAATGAATGCTTCGACCTCTACTTGAAAACCTACTCGTGTAAAGAATTCAGCAAGCTGCTGTTTTCCAATTAAATGTGTTGGGGATTCTCTTTCTGAAAATGAAGTAAAACAATCGCTTAGCACGATATGGGCGAAATGGGGAGTGACGACTTTGCCAATTTTTAAGCGAAGGGGGTTTCCGCATTGGGGGCATGTAAATTGGCTTGTACTTCGTATTAGTTCCAACTGACTTTTTGTCATGTGTCTTTCCAGTGTGAAATTTTTCTCGTTATTTATTTGTGCCGTTAGAATACACAACACCTCCTTTTGAACATTTTACGAATATTCCGACATAAAGGCAATTAAAAAATTGTCACGCACCTCTTTAGAACAATGACAGCAATGCAAAAAAGAATATTTATTTTGAAGCAAGACATAAAAAAATCCTCCCCGTTAAGGGAGGCGATTAACTGAAATATTTATTGATTTGCTCAAAAACCTCATCGGCCATTATTTCTTTGCCATACTCTTTCATACGATGAACCGTCACAGTTGAACCGGACGTATATTCAGAAAGTATGCTGACCATATTTTCAATTTCTTCGTCATTCATTAACTCAGCATCTGCTTTAACGTATAAGTAGTAACGATCTTTATAAGCGAATAAAGACGTTGATACATACGAAGGCAAATCAATGCGCTTAGCT
>NZ_JBFUIO010000018.1:0-41964 GCF_056401835.1 Paenisporosarcina sp. P4_D4
ACCATACCGTTTATTAAAGCCATCAGTATTATTGATATTCTTTTGCAAATAACCGGACATCTTCTGAAGTAGACGCGTATTTTATCGTGCCTTCATCTTTCATTCCCAGCTTTTGTAGAAGGTTTGAAGATTTTTCATTATCGAGTGATGTAAATCCAACGATTCGGCGATACCCTAAATCTTCTGCACCATAAGTTAAGGTAGCTTCTGCCGCTTCGTATGCGTAGCCTTTACCCCAATATTTTGAGAGTACCGCAAATCCAAGATCCACATCTCTCAAGAAATCACGATGAAGGAGTCCACAAATCCCGATTGGTGTTTCATTTTCTTTCATTTCAATTAAGTACAAACCAATTCCATGCTCTTTATACATGGTCATCGGTCCCTCCACGATGTATTCCTTCGCACCTTCTGCCGTGCGAATACCTCTATCACCGATATATTTTATCCAGTCTGGTTCATTCATGAGTTCTACTATAAACTCCGCATCATCTTCATTTAAATGACGAAGTATGAGTCTTTCTGTTTCTACTATTTTCACGCAATTCACCTCTAATTTTTACGGTACTTTTTAAGAGCCACAATATTAAGCAGTATAAATACAATTGCAAAACCAAGAAGTACCAATACGTCCAATTTCACGTCACTTAAACCATACCCTTTATACATTATACTCTTTAACGCGTCTGCACCATACGAAATCGGCATCACTTTAGATAAACCTTGCAGCCATTCAGGCATTCCATCGACAGGAATAATTCCCGTGAAAAACACTTGAGGAACAATCACTAGAGGGATAAATTGAATCATTTGGAATTCAGAAGATGCAAATGATGAAAGTAGAATCCCCAAACTTAGTGCAACGAGCGCAATTAACCCATTTATCACAAGTACATGCCAAATTGAACCGACCAAAACCATGTCCAAAACATTTACGGCATACGTAACGACGATGATCGTTTGTATGATGGCAAATAATCCATACCCTATCAAATAGCCAAAGACAATTTCCCATCTTTGAATCGGGGTAGATAATAACCGTTCGAGTGTTCCTGTCATTCTTTCGCGTAGCAGACCTATTCCCGAAATTAAAAACACGAAGAAAAACACAAAAAACCCAACTAAAATAGGGCTTAATACGTCAAAGAAAGAAGTGTTTTCACTTCCATATACATA
Source organism: Paenisporosarcina sp. P4_D4 (assembly GCF_056401835.1). NCBI lineage: Bacteria > Bacillati > Bacillota > Bacilli > Caryophanales > Caryophanaceae > Paenisporosarcina > Paenisporosarcina sp. P4_D4. The sequence continues at coordinate 1,177 of NZ_JBFUIO010000018.1, forward strand.
TTTCGTTTCTATTTCTGACGTTCCAGCTAAATTGCCGAACAAAGCTTGTTGAATTTTTGCTCTCAACATTTTCGAACGGGAAGGATCTGTATTTTCAACTGTCAATGTCATTGTTTCCCCATTAAAAACAAGGTACCCATCCAATTCATTATCTATAATTGTTTTCTTAATATCATTTGTCTTTGGAAAAGAAATCAACTCTAACTCATTACTCTTCCATTGCTCTATCATTTCGCTGGATACACCTTCCACACCTAGCCTGGAAGGTACATCATTGCTAGTAAACAAAAAATGCATAAGCGTTAAAATCAGTAAGGGTGCCATAAATAGGAGAGCCAGTGTCCGTTTATCACGAACTAGCTGTAATACAATTCGGTTAACGAGGGCCCTGATGCGCATCTGATACCCCTCCCGCTTTTAAAAAGACATCTTCCAAATTACCGACTTGATAAGCCTCTTTCAATGCTTGTGGTGATCCTGTTGTAATGACTTTCCCTTCTCTTATCATGGTGAGCTCGTCACACTTCTCTGCTTCATCCATGACATGAGTCGTTACAACAATCGTCTTTTGTTCATCATTCTTCAACCGGTCAAGTTCCTGCCAAATGGATTTTCTTAGCTCTGGATCAATACCTACTGTAGGCTCATCAAGTATCAAAATCTCAGGGTTTTGAATAAGTGCGATTGCTAGGGAGAGTCGACGTTTCATGCCACCAGAATAAGTTAAAACTTTCTTCTGAATGGAATTTTCGAGTTGAACAATGCGTGTCACATAAGCAATCCGGTCTTTTTGTTCGTTCTTATTCATCAAAAACATGGACGCAAAAAATGACAAATTTTCTAAGCCAGTCAAATCTTGATAAAGCGCATCCGATTGTGCCATGTATCCAATTTTCTGGAGCAGGTCCAGATTCGGAACTTTTTTTGAAAGCACTTCTACCGTTCCAGTTGATGGTAACTCCATTCCCATGATGAGTTTTATTAATGTTGTTTTGCCAGAACCTGAAGGTCCAATAAGGCCAAGGATTTGACCCGTATCCGCAGAGAAATTCACGTTCGACAGGATTTGATGCTTCCCGTAAGTCTTGCTTACATTGGCAACATGTAAAATCGGCATCCTTTACCACATCTCCTTTTTAACCCGTTACTTTTTCAATCAACTCTGGTGCATTATTTTTGGGAGAGTTCACTTTGTCAGACACTTCATATGCTTCGAGCAAGCCATTTTCCAATGGAATTAAAAACGGTCTCAACTCATCCACATGATTCAAATTTGGATTTAACCACTTTTGTTCATCTTCTTGTTTAAGAATGACTGGCATCCGATCATGAAAGGATGACATCAATTCATTCGCTTCGGTTGTAAGAATGGTGCATGTGTGAACAAGGTTGCCTTTTGCGTCTTTCCAAGACTCCCATAGTCCTGCCATCGCAAAGAGATCATCGTTTTTCATTTTAATGCGCATCGGAATTTTGCGTTCTTCCGTACGTTTCCATTCATAAAATGAGTCTGCTACAATTAGGCATCTTCTCTTCTTGAAAGCTTCACGAAAACTTGGTTTTTCATGTACAGTTTCCGCTCTGGCATTAATCATTTTAAAAGCGATTTTCGGGTCATTTGCCCATGGTGGAACGAGCCCCCACTTTAAAAAGCCCAAACGGTTTTTCTTACCATCATTTATCACGGAAAGGACCATTTGGGAAGGTGCAATATTGTAGCTTTCTTCATAATCTTCTTCATCAAAAGTGGCTTCACCAAAACGTTCTTCAATGATTCGAAATTCAGCAAACAAACTGTAACGTCCACACATATTTACTTCCACACCCTTTCTTTTAGAATCAATTCGCTACAATTAATTGATTTCCTTTATTCACACAAACAAAAACCGCCCTTTCTCAGCCGAGAGATGGACGGTTTGTATTGTTAAAGATTTATTGATTGATAAACAGCTCAAATGTATCTGTAAAATCTTTTTTTGCGTATTTGGAGCGATTTTCCTGCATCCAGTCATGTGCGAAACGGGTGATTTCTTCAAACGATTGAGCAGGCGTTACTTCATCATTTCCAATGCGCCCCATCGACTGGGATGCGTAAGACAAACTGTTTTCTGCAATGGCGTACTTTTTCTCGTTTTCTTTTACTTCAACGGAAATCGCAAACAACACTTTATACAAATCTTTAATTTCCGCCAAAAAGCGTTTATGGATATCCACTGTCATAGGGATGCTGCCGATGGTAAATTTAATTTCCACGTCCAAATCAATTGTTCCTGCTGTTTCCAAGGTAACATTTGTAATCGGATGGTACGCATAATCATAACGTTTGAGTGTGCGTTTCTTGCTGATGGCATTTGCTCCATCCACATGAATCAGCGCTTTGTTTGTAAAACAGTACTCGTCTGCTTTTGTCTTAATCAGGAAGAAGATTTCTTCACCCGATTCATGCATAAGAAAATCATCAGACTCCGTTTTATCAAAATCCGCTTTCGGTACGACAATTCCAATATCAGATAAACCAAGTGCATCTGCTGCTAATTTTTTAAACAAGTGTATTCCTCCCGACAATCTAGACTTCTCTTATACATACGAAATAATTCGCTGAAGGTTTCAAAGATATGGACCAAAGGTATTTGGTCCTTATCTTTGCGACGAGTAACCGCAGGAGCAAAGGTCCTACGCAGTTTCCCCACCAACAACATTATTTAACAGAGTAACCAAAGAAAATGTGGATAATTTCGTGGATATTCGAAAATGGTGTTGGATTACTTTTCTTTCATAATCCACTTATAGTAAAAGACAATAAGTACGACGAAACCACCAAGTGCCATATACAAGTTTGCATATCCCATATACGCTACGGCAATGCCAAGCACAAAGGACCCTACTGCAATGCCTGTATCAAAAAGCGTAAAGAATGTGGCAGTTGCATAAGCACTTCTTCGGTTCGGCGATGCCTGAATGGCAAGCGTTTGGAAACTCGGCAATAACGTACCGTAACCCAAACCGATCAACGCACCTGCCAGTAGTAACAGCCAGGCAGACGAAGCCAAACTGAGGACAAACAAGCCTGCTGCAAAAATCAGTATCGAGGGAATGATGACGATATTCGGTCCCATTGTATCAAACAGTCTTCCTGTGATAGGTCGTGAAATGAGCATTGCTGCTGCAAAGACTAGAAAGAAGTAACTGGCTGTTTCAATTAACCCGATTGACTGTGCATATAACGAGATGAATGACATGATACTCGCATATGCAAACGAAACGAATATCCCTACAGACGAAATTGCAAGTGCCTTGCGTTCAAATAAATCAGACCAACTTAGTTTACGTTTAGCACTAGGCTGAACTTCTTGAACGGTATCTTTAACAAAAACCCCACAAAGCCAACCAACAATCATAATCACACCAAATATCAAAAATATGGAATGATACGAAATAAGCGGTTGAAGGGTCAAGGCAATAAACGGACCAACGACAACTGCCAAGTTCATCGACATGCCAAAGTAGCCAAGTCCTTCTCCTCTTCGCTCAGGAGGAACAATATCCGCTGCAATCGACAACGTCACTGTTGTGGCTATGCTGAATGAAACGCCGTGTATAAATCGTAAAATAAGTAGCGAATTGATGTCTTCCGTCAATATATAGGAAAAGGTAGAAACTGCAAATGCAAGCATACTTAATCCCAACATGCGTTTTCTACCGAACTTCTCGAGGATCAGTCCAGAAAAAGGCCGGACGAGAATGACAGACAACAGGAAGATGGTCGTGACAAGCCCTGCTTGGGAAACGGTTCCTCCTGGCAGATCGAGAGCATACATGGGCATTAACGTTAACAATGCATAAAACACCACAAATATGAAAAAGTTACTGACGGCAATGTTGATGAAGCTTTTTGTCCAAATGGATGATTTATTTGATTGTTTATTCATAATCCTTACCTAATTTCTTTAACAGTCGGGTCAGTTCATTTACTTCATCGTCTGACAATGACTGCAACAATCTACCTTCAACTTCCGCAATTTTTCCTTCAATTTTTGGAATCAAAGACTTTGCTTCATCTGTCAACTCGACAATTCTCTCCCTTTTGTCTTTGCCTTCCTTACGGATGATGAAGTTCCGTTGTTCCAACTTCACCAAAGTTCTCGTTACAGTTGGAGCTTCGACATTTAAATACTGCCAAATTTCAGTCTGAGTCATGATACCGAATCGATTCAGGCAAAACAGAATGGACCACTGGGCGCTATATAATCCATAATCTTTTAACGCTTCGTTTACTTCCTTATTTGACAATCGTGCCTTCTGATGCATTTCGTGAAACACTAAATTCTTCATCGTCATCTCTTTTCTAATTATTTACCTAGGTAACTACTTTACTATTCTAGTATATAATTTTAAATAAAAAGAGTAAAGAAAAAAACCTGCAGTTCGCAGGTTTCAGTTTTTAACTTTACTTCAATGCTAATGGGAGGATAATTGCTTTATGTAAAACCAATGGATTGATCAGTGAACTCAAATAGACTACAGTGACAAGACCTTCTTTTGTATGAAAGTCTTTGAAAACGGCATCATCAATATCTGTCAGATCTTTTTTGATAGCTGCCAACGGGACGATCAGTGGATTCTTCCCAGATGGTGCGGGGGACGGTGATTTCATCTTGCTATTTTCAACCACTTTCCGTGCACGTTTCCATATTTTCATCCGATCACTTCCCTTTACATTGGAGGCATTTCTATTTGATGTAAGTCTTGACTACTGAAGGAAAGTTTATTCGAAAATATGTAAGTGTTGACATATGCCGCTAACTCCCTTAAACTAACTTACATAAAGTAACCAACTTTTGAAATGTAACCAAAAAGGAGAATGATTATGACATTCCATCAACATCCAACCACTTATACAAAGCATGTCCATTTACAAGTAGCAGACTTATCTCGCTCTACCATTTTTTACGAAAACATAGTGGGACTTCGTATTTTGGATCAAACAAAATCAATTGTCAGTTTTACCACTAACGGACAAGATGCTATCTTAACAATTGAACAACCTATAGAAGTCAGCAACCACCCCGCAAACGCTGCAGGACTGTACCATATGGCCTTGCTACTGCCTTCCAAGAAAGACCTAGGAATCGTTTTCAATCATATTCGCAGCACCGGTTATCCGTTTAGCGGAGCGTCCGATCACATGGTGAGCGAAGCGCTTTACTTGAATGATATAGATGGAAACGGCATTGAGCTCTATTACGACCGTAGCCCTGATATGTGGAAATGGCAACGTGACATGGTTGAAATGACCATCGATCCACTTGATATTCAGAGTCTTGTGGCAAGTGCAGAGCAGACACCATTCAATGGCATGCCTGAAGGTACCGTTATGGGTCACGTTCACCTCCGTGTCGCAGATCTCGATGAAGCAGAAACGTTTTATGTAAAAGGATTAGAATTCGATGTTGTGTGTCGTTATGGAACACAAGCATTGTTCATATCTTCAAACGGCTACCATCATCATATTGCTCTTAATACATGGGGACACCCTAGTTCGATTAAACGCACGGAACAAACACTTGGAATGAAAAGTTTTTCAATCGTTTATCCAAGTGAAGAAGCAAGACAAAAAGTTGTTGCACAATTAAAAGAAATTGGTGCAACCGTTTCAGTACAAAGTGATTATGTAAGTGCGATAGATCCATCCGGTATTGAAGTTCAATTGTTTATCGCATAATTAAAGTCCCAAATAGAGAAACAAGTCGATAAGATACAACAAAAAGCCAAACCTTAACGGAAAACTTCCGAATATGTTTGGCTTTTTGTCTATGATCAAAATAATATCACAAAATCCATAAAAATCATCATACACAAATTGTCTCATCTGGATGAGACAATTAATTCCATATTAAAAGTCAATGAATTACTTGAACAATCAAATTTGAGAGTTCCATTACCTAAACATTCATTTCAAACTTGCATAAATTAGAGAGATTTTTATAATGAGGAGTGTAGTTAAATGGTTATGCCATTCGGAAGAGATGAACGTTCACGACAAAGTTTCCCGAGTTTCCCAAGACCCCGAAGATTCCCAAGGTATCCGTTTTATCCGTACTATCCGTTTTATCCGTATTATCCATTTTATCCTTATTATCCTTACTATCCTTATTACCCAGGATATGGATACCCTGGATACGGTTATTAACAATAGTAAGTTTTCATGAAAATACACTGATACTCTTGAAGAATTCTAGCTCTCTATGTAATCAAATTGCTCTTTAAATGATTTACAGTGGGATTATTGTACAATTTAAAAGAGATGGTGATTCCATTGTGGAATTCACCATCTCTTTTACTCATTTCGCGATTAATCTAAGCTTCTCTAACTCTTCTTCGATCAGATTCACATCAATTCGTTCAAATAAAGGACTTACTTGGAAAACTTGACAAGCTACTTTTTCAATTGGCAGCCATGAAAATGGAGCCAATTGTAACATTTCATTAACTTTTTCACTGGAAAACGGCAGAAATGGCGCTAACAGTTGAGTGCAGTTAGAAATGATATGCACACAAGTAAGCAGAACGTTTTGACAGGCTTCCCGTTTTTCATGAATGGTTTTCCACGGTTGCTGGGCGTCGAAGTATTTGTTTCCAAAGCGGATTGTTTCAAAGATGACTTCAATCGCTTGTTTAAAACGTCCGTTTTCAATGAGTAGCCCGACTTCATCGTATTTCGACGACACCTTTGCCTTGATGATCGTATCTATTTCCCCTGAAATATGACCTTCGAAAGACTTGTCGATAAATTTCAATGTACGATTCACTAAATTACCATAAGCACCAAGAAGCTCGGAATTATGACTTAAAATAAACTCTCGCCACGAAAAGTCAGCATCTCTGTTTTCTGGTGCATTCGCCGTCAAAAAATAACGGATAGAATCGGGATTGTAGCTTTCCAGTATTTCAGGTACCCATACGGCCCAATTCTTGCTCGTCGACAATTTTTTCTTTTCCAATGTTAAATACTCGTTCGAGATAATGTGGGTTGGGTGAACACCTTTTCCAATCCCCGATAGAATGGATGGCCAAATGAGCGAATGAAACGGAATATTATCTTTCCCATGAACATAATAGGAAATGGTTTCTTTATCCCAAAATGCTTCATCACTTTGATTTGTTTCGTTTGCCCAGCGCTGACTGGAGGAATAGTAACCCGAAACCGCCTCAATCCAGACATAGATTTTCTTCTCCTCATAACCTTTTACAGGAACGCTTACTCCATTCAACAAATCTCTCGAGACAGCACGGTCATGCAAGCCTTCTTTCAAATAGCGTTCGGTTAGATGGATGGCATTCTCACGCCATTGCTTGTTTTGCTTCGCAATTGCCACTCTGTTCTCCAGCTCATTCTGAAATGAACTTAAAGAAAAATAGAAGTGTTCCGTTGTCTTGGTGGTCGGTTCATTGCCACAGATTTTGCACTTCCGCTCAAGTAAATCCAAAGGGTCAAGAATGGCTGAGCAATGATCACATTGATCCCCGCGTGATGGTTGCCCGCAGTTTGGACAAATTCCTTCTACATAACGATCGGGTAAAAACTGTCTGTCGACATCGCAGTAAGTTTGTTCGATCTCCCGTTTATCAATATAGCCATTTTCAAGTAGCTTCAGGAATATTTGCTGAACGACTTCATGATGCTGTGGATGATCCGTTCTTGAATACCTATCATAACTAAAGCCCAGTTTTAAAAAGCTTTCTTCAAATTCCTGATGAAAACGATTGGCGATCTCCTCAATGGATAGCCCTTCCTGTTTAGCCCGAATGGAAATCGGTGTACCGTTACAATCACTGCCTGATACATATAAGACATGTTCCCCTTTTTGACGGTAATACCTTGCCAAAATATCTCCTGGCAATAAAGCCGCAACATGACCTAGATGCAACGACCCGTTGGCATATGGCCATGCTCCCCCAATAAAAACATTCATTGTGACTCCCCCTTTGATTGCATACAAAAAACCCCGCCCTTATCTTATCGATAAGGACGAGGTTGAAAAATCCCCCGTGGTACCACCTTAGTTTACAAAGAGCTCACGCCATTTGCCTTCATAAGTACGCAGCAAAAAATCATGCCGGTATACTCAGACATTTGTAACAAGTGTCAATTCTTGTTGCAGCCTACTCATCATCAGATTTTCAGTGCAAAGCTCAGAGATCATTTTCGTAAGACTAGTTTGCTTCATTTCCACCAACAGAAGCTCTCTATATAACATCGTCCCACTACTTTTCCTCGTCATCGCCGTTTCATATATGATTGAAATGATTATAGTGAAATTGGAAATAAAATGCAATATTAATTTTATTGAGCGAACGGGTTAATCGGCATTGATTATTTTTTGTTCGGCATGAATCACGATATAATCGGCTTCATCTAATATTTAATCGGCATAAAACGTAATTTAATCGGTTTCACCCATTTATTCCATTAATAATCTTTTATTAGTGAAAGTTTCTTTTTTAGTGACACTATTGTTATACTTTTTCCATCACAGATTTTTCATATTTTTTACATAAGAGGAGCAATTAACATGATAGAACAAAGAAATTTACGCCTGGTCGTATCAGGCTTGCTTTTAGCGATTTTGATGGCTGCGATGGACAATACGATTGTTGCCACTGCACTTGGGTCGATATTGGCAGACTTAGGTGGAGTCGAGAGCTACGTATGGATTACATCAGCATATGCTGTAGCCGTCTTGGCAGGGATGCCGATTTTCGGGAAATTATCCGATATGTATGGACGCAAACGGTTCTTCGTCTTTGGACTGGCAATTTTCCTGATTGGTTCTGCTTTATGTGGAATCGCACAATCTGTCCCTCAGTTGGCTGTATACAGAGCTATTCAAGGGATCGGCGGAGGCGCATTGATGCCGATTGCTTTTACAATTGTCTTTGATATCTTCCCTCCTGAAAAACGTGGAAAAATGACAGGATTATTGGGAGGTGTATTCGGTGCTTCCAGTGTACTCGGTCCGTTACTTGGAGCCTTTATTACCGACACAATCAGCTGGCACTGGGTGTTTTATGTGAATGTGCCAATCGGAATTGTATCTCTATTTCTGATTCTGAAATTCTACAAAGAAACGAAGCAAAATACGAAACTTAAGATTGATTGGCTTGGCGCCATCACCTTGATAACAGCTGTTGTCAGCCTAATGTTTGGACTAGAGCTCGCCGGCAAAGAATTTGCCTGGAGTTCATGGCAAAGCTACACATTATTCGGGATTTTCATTGTGTTTTTGATTGTCTTCTTATGGGCAGAAACGAAAGCATCCGAACCAATCATTTCGTTTTGGATGTTCAAAAACCGTCTGTTCGCTTCTTCACAAGTACTCGCATTTATTTTTGGTGCTACATTTGTCGGATTGACGATTTTCATACCTATTTTTGTTCAAGCCGTGTATGGGGGTTCCGCGACGAATGCCGGTATTATTCTGATGCCGATGTTACTTGGATCTGTTGCTGGAAGTGCATTCGCAGGGATTGCACAAACCAAAATTTCCTATCAGAAAATAATGGCTATATCCGTAGTTTTCTACGCAATTGGAATGGCATTCATGTCGACAATTTCTCCTGAAACAAGCCGTATTTTACTTACTTTGTATATGGTATTGGTTGGGATGGGCGTAGGGTTTTCATTTTCATTACTGCCTTCGGCGAGTATGCATAAGATGGATTATCGCCATCGCGGTTCTGCCAACTCGACCAATTCATTTTTCCGGTCATTGGGTTTGGCGCTGGGTATTACCATATTCGGGTCATTGCAAACAAAATTGATGACTAATGAAATACAAGACAAGCTTGGGGGTTCTGGTCAAGATGCATCGCAGACAATTGACAATTTGCAGACCGTATTCCAACCCGAACAACGACAGATGATTCCATCAAACATTTTGGATGTCATTATCAATGCCATGTCGAATTCCATCTCGGCTACTTTCCTTTGGTCACTCATCCCGATTGCCATTGCAATCGTTGCTGTTTATTTCATGGGAAATGAGAAGCTTGAAGTTTCAAAAGAAGAGTAACTGAAGTCGACAATAATTAAAGGGCTTTTCCTCCGTCATGAATGATGACGAAGGAAAAAGCCCTTTTTTGTGTATTATCCCTCAACCTCGACAAATAGACTGACGAGAAATCCAGCACAAAATGTTGCAAGTAAAAAAGACGGCACTGCCAGTACTATTTTCAACCACGTCGGAGTGTCCTTGAACCTTTTAAATAACCGGAAAGCCATCCACAAATGAATCCAACTAATGATGCTACGAATAATGGCGCTTGCCATCTTCATGTCATCGAAATGAACATATCGCTGAAGATTGTCCATATCAACAAAGAGGATTCCCATAAAAGCTAGTGCAGTTATGAAAAAGAAGTGGACGAAAAATCTGAAATGATCTGAAATCCTAGTTCTCATTGATTGATGGCATTTAAAAATGCTACTCCATATTTCTCAAGTTTATTGGCACCTACACCACTGACTTCAAGAAACTCTTCCTCGTTTTTCGGACGTTTGGCACACATGTCTTTCAATGTTTTATCCGAGAAGATGACAAATGGCGGAACATTTGATTCGTCAGCCAATCGCTTTCTCACGATGCGTAGTTCTTCAAATAACGGATCATTGTCAGTAACTTGTTGGGTAACAATCGCCCCTTTGCGAAGAACTTTTTGATTCCCTTTCAGTACTTCTTTACTTTTCTCGGTAACATATATTGTTGGAAATGATCCATGTTCGACTGCGAGTAAGTCCTGTGAAATCATGAACTCCATCAAGTTCGCTACATCTTTCGCACTGTAATGCTTTAATATACCGTACGTTGTCAGTCTCTCAAATCCAAATTCAATTACCTTTTTGTTTCTGGATCCCGTCAGTACTTGGGCTGTCAGCATTTTTCCGAATTTCTGTCCCATTCGAATGACGCATGAAAGGACCATTTGGACATCTTGTGTAACATCCTGACTTTCCCGTTGGTCGGTGCAATTGCTACAATGTCCGCAAACGCCTGCATCGGTGTCACCAAAATAGTGAATGATGAATTGCTGCAGACAATTTTCTGTATGACAGTAGTCAACCATTCCCTGCAACTTGATGAGTTCGCCGGGTATACGACTTGGGTCTTGTGCTTGATCAATCAGGAATCGTTGGGTCTGAACATCTTGTGAGGCATAGAGTACAACACACGCACTCGGCAATCCATCACGACCTGCACGTCCTGCCTCCTGGTAATAACTCTCCATATTTTTCGGCAGTTGGTAATGGATAACATAGCGTATATTTGATTTGTCAATACCCATTCCAAAGGCATTTGTCGCCACCATCACCTGAACTTCATCTTTAAGGAAACGTTCCTGCTCATAGGTGCGGTCCTCATCGTACATACCGCCGTGATATTTTGCCACGCTAATTCCTCGTTTTTGCAGCATGTCGTGAATATGATTGACTGTTTTTCGAGTAGCTGCATAAATAATCCCTGATTCGTTTTCATTTTTCATTAAATAATCTTTGACAAATTTTTCACGGTCTTGCCCACGAATAACAGAGAATGTTAAATTCGATCGTTCAAAACCGGTCATTACAGTGTTTTCTTCCGTGATATTCAGAATTCGGCAAATGTCTTCGCGCACTTGTGGTGTGGCAGTGGCAGTTAATGCAAGGACTGTAGGTTTATTCGGGAAAAGCTCAGTCATTCGGCTGATTAATCGGTAACTTGGACGGAAAYCATGTCCCCATTGTGAAATACAATGTGCTTCGTCAACAGCTATCAATGGTACTGGAATGTCCCGAAGTTCATTCAAAAAGGACTGGGAGTCCAATCTTTCTGGGGCAATATATAAAAGTTTTACGGCTCCTCGTTGCACATCATTCAGTACTTCACGCACTTCTTCATGACTCAATGAACTATTGATATATGCCGCATGAATGCCCGCTTCCAGTAAGGTATCCACCTGGTCTTTCATTAATGAAATCAATGGAGAAACAACAATTGTAGTACCTTCTAAAACTAGTGCTGGTATTTGATAGCAGATAGATTTCCCGCCACCAGTCGGCATCACGCATATTGAATTGTCACCATTCAGTACTTGTGTGATTACTTGTTCTTGTCCGGTTCGGAATGACTCATATCCAAAAAAGGTTTGTAAGTATTTTGTTGCTTGTTCTAACACATGTGTCACTCCTTATCTGTTACAGATTGAATGTTAATGATATTCAAGTTCTTTATTTTTTTGGTATTAAATCGCCCGTGACCTTTTGTGATTCCTCTTTTAATTCATCAATTAACAGCTCCGCTGCTCTACGGTACGAGTTGCTGATGTTAACCAGTGAGGTGATCAGAAGAATTTTCTCCAATTTTTCCGCTTCGCTGTCTTTCATTTGGGCCACTTCTTCGTGAACATCTATTGCTCTTTTTTGGAATTCGGACTCGAAATCCGAGGCATTCCCACTCTGAATAGCAAGATAGCTATTATAGAATTTTTCTAGCTCAAAGTCTTCATTTGTCAGTTTGAAATTAAGACCGTCCAGCGTTGACTTAATGTCATTGATTGATAGAGCACCTTTTAATTGATAGACCAAACTGATCAAGATGAGGTGCTTCTTCGAATATTTTTTATTTTTTATAGGAATGAACAGCTTCGCTTTCGCATAGTTGTTGATCATAGTTTTTGTCAGAACTTTTTCTTCTTCATTGCGCTTTGTACTTTTAAAAGTGTGATCAAATAATTGAATGACTTGATCCATATATAAATCGATATCTGGCATTTCCTGAAGTGAAATGTTCTTATCTAAAGAAAGTTTCCTCAACAATTCTTGTATGTTTTCCATCTTGTATCCCTCGGTTTTCATTTGCATTTAGTAGTTTCAGTGTAACTTAAAAAAGACCAAGCGTAAATATTGACTAGATGGTGATATAGTTATATCTTTAAACATAGTATTAATAACTACATATTGAATTGGGGGTATTTAAATGCACGCTTATATTCGAGAACCTTTTAATAGTTTATCTCATTTAGTAGGTGCGGTATTATCTGTCATTGCGTTAATTGCTATGACTGTCAAAGCATCTATAAGTGATGTGCCTGTTCTTCATATTGTCGCTGTTATCATATTTGGCATCAGCATGGTTTTATTGTATACAGCATCCGCCACTTATCATATGGTAATTGCGAAGGACAATGTCATTGCTTTTTTCAGAAGACTTGATCACTCCATGATTTTTTTGTTGATTGCAGGATCGTACGCTCCTTTCTGCTTAATTGCTCTAAACGGCAAGAATGGATTTGTTTTATTTTCTGTCGTTACTGGTTTAGCGATCGCAGGTATTCTGTTTAAAATGGTGTGGTTCAACTGTCCGCGATGGCTTTCCACTGCTCTTTATATTGGAATGGGTTGGATTATTGTTTTTCTTGCCTCACCACTTACGGCAACTTTAAGTGCGAAGGGACTTTGGTTGCTCGTTGTTGGTGGAATCATGTACACAATAGGAGGTGTCATTTACGGTGCCAAGCCCAGTTTCATGAAATCCAAATACCTCGGTTTTCATGAAATTTTCCACATCTTCATTTTACTTGGAACTCTTTGTCACTTTTTGTGTGTATATATGTACGTATTATAGAAAAGTAACGAAGTGCCAGGCACCGGTTTTCTCAGAACCTTTGCCTGGCACTTTTGTATTGTTGCAACTGGCGTATGAATGGAACCCAAACCCTTCTTCGACAAAGCCATATACTAACTCGAATACAGTTTAAAGGAGGTACTCATTTTGGTTAATCAATTTCCCCCATTTCCACCTGGTGATGGCTCGCCAAACTTCCCTGGACGTGGTCCTGGATTTCCACCAGGATTCCCTGGACAAGGAGGATTTCCAGGTCAAGGTGGTTTCCCCGGGCAAGGTCCTGGATTCCCTGGTCAAGGAGGTGGCCAACAACCTTCAGGCGGCCCGCCGTCTGGTCCACCACCATCTTTCGTTCCTCAGCAAGCTGCCGGTGCTCGAGGTGGAGTTTCGGCTTTTGCAGTAGATCCCGGTGCGATTAGGGGCTGTTTGTTCCGGTTTACGTTTATATGGCTACGAAATGGTCGTTCTTTCTGGTTTTTCCCAACATTCGTTGGCAGACAATCCGTTGCAGGTTGGCGTTGGAATGGCCGTAGATGGACTTATTACGGAACAGATTTAGACAGAATCTCATCTTTCCAGTGTTTCTAGAACTTTTTTCTGTACAAAAATGAAGAGGACGCGATAAAGTCATTAACCTTGACTTTGTCGCGTCCTCTTTTTTTATTTAGCTATATTAAAGAATGTTGGCTCATGCGTAAATGCGGCTAGTGACGAAAAACAACAGGATAGTTTACCAAAGCCTTTAATTTAAAAGCTATTGTGTAATTACTCTATAAAAATCTTCTTCATTATCGACTTCAAGATATGAAAAGGCTGATTCCCCTGAAGGATCTTCAAGTTCGGGATCTGCTCCGTACTCATAGAGCATTAATGCAAGTTCATAATTCTCGTTGTATAAAGCATCCATCAAAACAGTCGAATAGTCATTTAGAGCATTCGGATCTGCTCCAGACTCCAAGAGAACTTGTGCGACATCGTTATTCTGTAAAAAACCTGCGTATGCGAGAGCAGTATATCCCTCAGCATCTGTTTCTTCCAGGTCGGCACCTTCATCAATTAAGGCATTTACTTCTTCAATATCCCCATCGTATGCCGCAGTCATAAGAGGAGTTTCTCCTTCGGTAGGATAATAGTCTTCCTCTGACAAATCGAATGTATCCTCTGAAAGAAGAGATGGAATGAAGCTTGAATAGACCAATCCCCCTGCTGAGAAAAAGAACACAATCAGCAGATAGACTCCAAACATCCCACCAAATAATAAACTGGCACCCAACACTATTTTCCCTTGTTTCGGTTCATATGAGGGTGTTCCCTCTACACGCATAAACTGTCCGACAGATTGGATGCGTTTTGGTAAGCGAGGATGACTAGATAAGACTTCACTTAACCACACAGCAACATTGGACTCACTCTTGATTTGCTCTAAATAGGCTGATTCGTTTACTTCTTGATACAAATCCTTGCCAGCTCCAAGAATCGTTAATGCCCGTTTTGCAGCAATTCCATTTTGAGTATAGAAAGCCGCTTCGCGGTCACATGTATATTCACATGAACGACTGTAAGCTTGTGATAAGAAAGGAATGAAAGTTGCAGGAAGCAGTAGCAGGTTCTTCCAAACATGGCGTCGTTTAATATGAGCAAGTTCATGGGCAATGATGAAATCAAGTTCAGCTGCTCCACCCTGTCTTGCAAGTTCGAAAACTTCTGAATAAACAACTACCATATCACGACCTAAAAAGCGTGTTGCAAATGCGTTTAATGCCCCTTCAGACTGAACAATAAATACATCGGGTACACGTTTCAGGCCCATTTCTTGCGATAAAACCACTACCCGTTCGTAAACATCCGGGAATTGGTTTTGGTTAATACGAATTCCATTCCCTCGGATTGATCCAAGCATAATCATATTTGCATAAATTACGATGGCTAATAAGCCCAGCGCTATGCCGATTCCGATAATTGAAATGGCCGCAATGATATAAATAAATATACTGAATATAATACTCAATACGAAGTATATCGTTTCTCTCTCTGATGTTACATTTGGTGTTCTCATTTTGCTGTCCCCTCTTGTATAAAATTTACATACAGTACTGAATTTAACGGATAATACAGAAGTGGTCAATATAATAATTTTTAGAAAATAAAAACAAAAAACGCAAAAGACCAAACCAATGGTCAATTGCATTTTTGGTACTTAAGATTTTAAGAAATCTTGAATTTCGGATAGTACTAAATCCGGTTTTTCCATCATGCTCATGTGTCCGGCACCTTTAATCAAAGCTTGAGAAATGATTTCTTTATGAACAGAGAAGGTTTTTTCGGGAGGGATGACTTGATCCCTCTCCCCAGCAATCAGTAGCACAGGCAACTTGCTGTTTTTGATGACATGATTTCGGTCTGGTCGATTTTTCATTGCTGTTAACATTCCTATTGCGCCTTCTTCAGTTGTTTCCTTCCCAATTTCTTTTGCTTTTTCTACATCTTCTGCATGCGTCTCCAAGTTTTCAGGCGCAAATAATTTAGGAATTAACCCCTCAATCAAAGCAGGGATTCCTTCCGATTTCACTTTCTCAATGGATGCATCGCGACCTTTCTTCGCTTCCTCAGAATCTGGATGCGCAGTAGAATGAATCAACGAAAAACCATTCAGTCGTTCTTCATATTTTTCTGCGAATGCCAATGTTATGTAACCACCCAAAGAATGACCAAACAATGTTACTTTCTCCAACTCCAATTGATCCAGTAGTTCTACTAACGTATCCGCCATGTATTCCATTCCGTAGTTCCCTTTAGGAAAAGTGGAGTCTCCGTGACCCGGTAAATCGGGCACAATCACTCGATTCATTTCGGATAATGCCGGAATCACCTTGTCCCAGTATTCATGACTTCCACAAAAACCATGCAGGAGGACAATTGCTTCACCCTCACCACTGTCTTGGTATGCCAATGTCAGATTTGATAATTCAATTTGATGATGCCCCATCTTAACAACTCCCGTTTTCATGTTTGTCATACACTTATACCCATAATTCAAACTTTTAAGCGCGGGAATCGGTTCAATTACAAAAATAAGATAGAAGATCATTTAAAACACAAAAAAGCATGCGCACTAAGTGTACGCATGCTTTCATTTATTTATTGGAAGAATTTAATCAATTGGTTGCTTGACGGTTCTTGTAAAGGAAATGTCTCATCACTGTCAGTCTGGCAGACCACATGCAATGTCGGTGTTTCCTTTACAATAAATTTCCAATGAGCCGTTTTTGAAGTACTCGTAGCTTTCAGTTCTTCACGCATCATTTTCTTTCTGAAATTGGCAAGCTTTGCAATCAAGAAACGTTCTTTGTAGCGAATTAACAAATACCCATTATGGGCAACACGGTTGTATTTGTTTAGACTAACTTCTCTTAAATCAAATCCATTAGACTTATTTTGAACAGACGGTGACAATACAAAAAAGTCACGTTTCTTAAAAATGGTTGTATTTAAATGTTGTACTAACCCTAATTCATTTGTCAAAAAGTCCTTGTTAACAGCACTTGGAATTTGATTATTATCCATTCTTCACCTCTTCTAAAAGTTCTCTTATAATAAGTATACACCTTTATGGATGAAATTTCACCTCTTCCTGGCTTTAAACCACTATAGAATGCATGTCACGACAACATTTCTCACCCATTAATCGTTGCTGTTCATGATATTACTCCGCTACTTGAACAAATAATAATAATTTTAGTTTTAACTGTTATCAAATGAGATTATTTGATTTCTCCTGCTTAGTTTGCTTAAAAGTGGCTCATACTATTCCAATTAATTTTCTTCATTTACATCAAAAAAACAAAGTTGTAGCTTATCGTGTCATCTGTGTTATCCGAATGAGCCAACAAGTATGAAAACCACATACTTGTTGGTCTCAAGCTTCGAAAGTGTTGCTCCTGCGGTTACTCGTCACAAAGAATAGGGTCAAACTACCTTTGACCCTATTCTTTCCTGCGATATGCTAGGAGCAAATGTAACCTTTCGTTTTTTTCAATATCAACAGCTTTCTTTCATCGGAACTGATGTCTTTCTCCAGGCGAATGAACAAATACGGTAGGTGAGTGGACAAAAAGTATAGTTGAACGGACGAAAACCAATTTCCTTGTACCCTTTCGTTCGTTCTTCAGTATCCACAGCTTTCTTCATATAGATAAAAAAAAGCAACCTTGATCCTCCTCAAGGTTGCTTTGGAATGACAATTTTATTTATTTTCCATAAATACGAGTTAAAGCCTCTTTGAATTGAGGTTTTACGTTCACTTCAGAACGAATCATTTTCACTTTCGCTTCAGCTTCTTCAATTGAATCAGCTAAACGGAGTTCCATCAACGTAGCCACAGCCATAGTTCCTGCTCTACCGGGACCGGTATTGCAATGGAAGAAGATTTTCTTGCCATCCTGGTAATCCTGAACAATTTGTTTGACACCAGTCCGAATCGATTCATCTTGGAATTCCCCATCATCCACAATTGGCTGATGTTTGCTGATTTCACTTGATGAAGCCGCAACTTCCGCACGCAAATCGTATACCACGTCGATTTTTTCGTCTTCAATCGCGTGTGGTACGTCGTTAACCCCACCAATAAATATACGATCGTCGATTAACGATTGATAATTTTTTTCGTTCATTGTGTCATCCTCCTAGTTAAAATCCAGTTTTAATTGAYCATTAGTGAATGTCAGCTTGGCATTGAAGTTTTTGCCCGTTTTTGAAACAAACCCTTTAATTAGGTCTGTTTTCCCTTTCACACATAAATCTTCAATGTGTTTGACGGACAACCGTTTCTTTAGGAACATGGCCGGAAACGTTTGTTTACAGCCCTCTTTATAGCCAGAGCAACCATAAAAATTCTTCCTTGAAATAATGGTTCCTTTTTTACAGGTCGGGCAAGTCGCAACTTCTTTTCTACTGACAAACGTTTCCGTCGTCATGTGAAAAGTCTTATCGCTCAGCTGCGTCGGCACATCATGAATCAATTGATTCAAATATTTAGCTATACTGCCTAAAAACAATTCGGATGAGCCATTACCCGTTCCGATTTTCTTTAAATAGGCTTCCCATTTTGCGGTCATGACGGGACTTGCAAGTAAATTTCCTTCAATCGCTTCGCAAAGGACACGTCCTTTTTCAGTAATGGAAACGATATTTCGCTTAACTTCAATATACCCATGTCGTTTAATCGTTTCAATTATTCCGCTCCGCGTTGCTTCCGTTCCGAGCCCTTCCACTTCTTTAAGAATTTCAGTATCCACAGCATCTTCCACAAACTTCCCACAGGTTTTCATCATAGCAATGAGCTGGCCTTCCGTGTATGGCTTTGGTGGTGTAGTTTGACCTTCTTTAATTGCCACTTTACTTTTCACTTGTTCGTGCAGTGACAGCCTCGGTAAATTGGGCTCTTTTGCTGAAGACGGTTCTTTTTCATTCGAAAACAATGCTTTCCAACCTTTATCGATTTCCGTTTTGCCGCTCGAGAAAAAGTCCAGGCCATTTACATCCGTTGTCACCGTTGTTTCTTTGTATAAGTAATCTGAATGGAACATCGCGAGTGTGGTACTTAACACTTCTTCATACAAATTTCGTTCCTCACGAGACAAACCAGCCAATTGTTTGTCGCTCGGAATTTTTTTCGTTGGAACGATTGCATAGTGTTCCTGCACTTTTGAACTGTCGACATACCGTTTACTTGGATTCCTTGAAGCAACTTGGAAAGGATGCTGAATAAGCTGTTGGTAAGCTTCAACTTGATTAACAAGATACGAAAATTCATTTGGTGTAATGTGCTGAGTATCTGTTCTCGGATAGCTGACAAGTTTCTTTTCGTACAGACTCTGCATCGTCGATAGCACTCTTGCAGGACTATATTTCCATTTGCGATTGGCTGTTGCCTGAATGGTGGACAATGCATGAAGTTTAGGGGGAAGAATCTTTTTATCTTCCGTTTTCAGTTGCTTCACAGTGCCTGGAAGCAAGCCGTCTATTCGATGTTTGTTTAATAAATGTTGAGCTTCTTCAATGCGCTTCATTTTGCCTTTCGCTTTTCCTTTATAAGAACCATGTTCAGCTTTGAACGTTCCTTCCAATTCAAAAAAGGATTCAGAAACAAATCGTTCAATTTCAAGGGCGCGTTGGTAAATCAGGTAAACTGTAGGTGATTGGACTCGCCCTATAGAAAACACTTCACGAATTCCTTTTTGTTGAATGAGCAACGTGTAAAGACGAGAACCATTCATCCCAACAAGCCAATCACTCATTTGACGCGCCTTCGCTTCTTCATACATAAGCAAATCCTTGCGGTTGTCCTGCAACTGCATAAATCCTTTACGTACTTCATCCACTTCAAGAGAATTAATCCATAAGCGTTTAATTATCTTGTTGCGGGCACGCGTGTAATCAAAGATACTATAAAAAATATTGGACCCCTCACGATCAACATCACATGCATTGATTACCGTATCAGTCTCATAAATCAATTTCTTAATGATTCCAAACTGTTTTGCCTTGCCTTTAGCAATTTGAAATTGAAATTCATCAGGCAAAATAGGTAATGTCTGAAGAGACCACTTCGTCCATTTAGGATTATGGGACTTTGGATCGCGCAGTTCGACCAGATGCCCGATTCCCCATGTAATATAGGCGCCTTGCGGGAAAGCCTCGCATGGTTGTACATCAAAAAAGCCTTCCTGCTTATTCACTTTGAAAGCATCTGCATATGCCTTCGCCTGACTCGGCTTTTCTGCAACAATAACCGGTTTCACAAAACCCCCACCTTTCTTTTTAGCCTTATGTAAAAAAAGTATAGCATCTACCGAACGCACATTCTACTTTTCAATGACTAGTCTCATTGTTTGCCTTGCATTAATCGTCTCATTAAACAAGTTAACTCGACACAGAGATGGTAGTTACATAGTTGTAAAGATTTATCGCTCAGATTGGACCATTTATCGATCAAACTGGAGATTTATCACTCAAAATCTAGTTTTATCGCTCAAACTAACACATTTATCAATCAAACACGTCTCATCAGCAAGTCAACTTGGAGAAACACATACAAAAGAAGCCAGGTACCTTATATGTCACGGGAAATTCACTGCCCCTCTCCACATGTCGGCACCTGGCACTAACCAGCAAGCTTAATTTTACCAGTTCCAATTCAACTGGAATGGATTCTTCAACTTCTTCACCTTTTAAGTGAGCAATAGCTGTTTCAAGTGGTGTCACTCCTATTAGATCCGGTTTTTGAGCAACACTTATATGAGGTATTGATGAATTTGCGACAAGTATTCTTGTCCAGTAAGCTCGGTCGTCCCTCCACCTTGAGCAAAGCTTTCTGAGCCGCCACCCTTACCGTTGATAATCGGCAAAATCTGTGCAGACAATTGCTTCATATTTGTATCGTTCTCAAGTCCGCGGGCAAGAACGACCTGTAGCAAACCTTCATTTTCCGCAATAAAGATGACCCGAAAGGCAGGTACTTCAACTACAAGAAGACGAGCCAGTTTTTGCAAATCCTGAATTGGGCGTTGTTTAAAAATACGTTCAATGGAATCGTTGCTGACATTATCCGCAAGTAACTCCTTCACTTCATAGCTCAGTAATTGCTCACGAGATTCATCGATCAGTTTCTCATTCCTCTTCCCATTCTCGAGTAGTACTTTTACTGTCTGTGACAACCCTTCTTGAGATGCGCTCAACAGGTGTGTCACTTCTTGCAAAGTCTTTTGTTTACGGTGAAGTTGATTCAGCACTCTTCCTCCACAAACAAAATGCACTCGTACATTTCCTTTTTGCATTTCCTTATCAAGAATCTTTAGCGAACCGATTTGAGCAGTGGATGATGGATGCGTTCCTCCGCAACCGTTGTAATCGAAATCTGCAATAATCACCAAACGAATGTCCTCTTCAACTGTTACTTGCTTTCGAAGTGGGTAATCTGACAATTCGTCTTTTGTGACCCACTTCGTTTCGATTGGCCGGTTATCTAATATGATTTGATTTGCACGTTTCTCCACTTCCAGCAATTGCTCGTCTGATACATTCTTCACATCCAAATCAATCGTAACCAGTTCTTTCCCTAAATGAAAACTGGTCGTTTGTATGCCAAACAATTCAACAAAGGCAGCTGTCAATATATGTTGTCCCGTATGCTGTTGCATGAAATCAAATCGACGGTTCCAATCAATTTCAAATTCAACCGCGTCCCCCACTTCGAGCAATGGTTCTGATATGTAATGTCGGATTTCACCGTCAACTTCCTCCACATCAATGACTTCAACTTCATTTATGGCACCTGTGTCGTGGGGCTGTCCTCCACCAGTTGGATAAAAGAGTGTTTCTTCTAACGTGACGTACCATCTATCGGATTCGTCTTTCATCTGACTCACTACAATTGATTTTCCTTTTTGGCAGTAAGCATCTTGGTAAAATAATTTATGTTTCATTTTAAATATTCTCCTTTTATGTTGCAGATTTTGATGCATATGACTTATCACCTTGAAAAATGGGTATATAAAATAATGTACCATCAATTAGCATAGAGGAGCCATGGAATGAAAACAGATATATACCAATCTGAACCTGGACATAAAACTGATTTTCCACTTCCTTTATCTCATGCGAATAGTTTAAATAGGTATCAAAGGATTATTGCAGCTAGTTTTTTTGATTCTACAATGAGGATGGGGAAAAATGCAAAACGAACATCCTATCTGGAAGTGGATATTCTTCAATCCATTAACCGCAATACGGGTCAGCAATTCAAATCGATTTGTGAAATTAATACCCATGTGGAAATGATGGTACAAAAAAAGCTTTTGACTGATTAAAGTCAAAAGCTTTTTTCGTTCGGTTATTTGGATATTATAATAAATAAAAACCAATGCCCATAATAAGATAAGCGGCAAGCAATGTGAGTCCTTCAAACCAATTAGACTCCCCGTCGTTGGAAACGCTGATCGTTAAGAGAACTGCCGTAGCCATGGCAACGAGCTCCGGCATGGTAAAAACTAGCGGCATTGCTGTAGGCATAAATAAAGAAATAATGACGAGCACAGGAGCTACGAACATAGCAATTTGCAACGTAGAACCAATGGCAATTTCCACGGCAACGTCCATTTTGTTTTTCAGGGCCATTAAGATAGCAGATGAGTGCTCAGCTGCATTCCCAACAATCGCAACGATGATTACCCCAATGAATAGTTCGGACCATCCAAATTGCTCTCCTACCGCTTCAAAAGTATGAACTAGATTTTCAGACACATAAGCAACAGCCAGTGTCGATAGCAGCAAGATGGTCAAAGCTTTTTTCTTCGACCATTCAGGTTCTTCATGTTCTTCAGTTGTTCCATCACCCTCAGTGTGTGCATATACACCTCGATGTGTGACCAATTTGAAAACCAGTCCAGCTAAATACAGAACGATCATGATAATTGAAATCCCGACGCTTAACTGCAACGTTTTCGATTCATTCATGGACATAGAAAAAATTTCCGGAATAACGAACGCCACAATAACTGCGAAAACGAGTAATCCAGAATTATGACGGGCATCATGGATGCTAAATTTCTGGCGTTTAAATTTCAGTCCACCCATGAAGAAGGAAAGTCCTCCAACTAACAATAAGTTCCCGAGTACCGAACCAGTCAAAGACGCCAATACGACGCCAATTAAACCAGCTTGTAGGGCAAAGATAGAAATAATCAACTCTACCGCATTCCCAAACGTGGCATTCAGTAACCCACCAATTCGAGGCCCACTGACCACTGCCAAACTTTCAGTCGCTCGTCCCATAAAGCTAGATATCGCGATAACAGTCACCGAACAAATAATAAACATGGCAATACTCGACCAATGTAATAATGATGCCACAAATGTTAATGGTACCCCGACCAGTACAAGAATAGTAAAAATCCGATTCATACATTCACTCTCCAATAAAAGAAATTCTAAATTATATGATATTCCTTTATCCATACCCAATCAACAGGAGATTCTACACGTTTTGAAAAAATTTAATGGGCGGGCAACTTTGGGCTAAAGTGATTTCATAGATTAAATCTGAATCAAAAATGATTTCTCAGATTCTGTAATAAAAGGATACCCATATTTCACTTTTCCAACTATCATCATCAAATTGTGGTCTCAGTTATAAACGTTAATTGCAATAAAAAATGCCAGACGGATGGCGAAATTCGCCCATCCCCTGACATCATTTTAGAGATTCTATGGATTGGTTGACCACAGTCCCGCCTCTTTTATAAAGATTCGCTTGTTTAATTTTAATTGGGCAACGATAAATTCTGCAATATCTTCTGGTTGCATCACTTTATCCGGATTGCCATCAGTCAATTCATTGTCGATTGCTAAATCTGTAGCTACTGTACTTGGCGTCAACGCGGTGACACGGATATTGTGCTTACGTACTTCCATTGCGAGTGATTCAGTGATCCCAAGAACCCCAAACTTCGAAGCGCTATATGCACTTGTAATCGGTGCGCCTTTTTGCCCTGCAGAAGAGGAAATATTGATAATGTCTCCCGCTTGTTGCTCAATCATTCCCGGCAAAACAGCACGAGTCACATAATAAACACCCATCAAATTTACTTGAATGATCTTTTCCCATTCAGCAATTTCAAGCTCCATAAATTTACCGAATTTCGCAATGCCTGCATTATTAATCAATATATCGACTGTACCCAGTTGATTCGTCAATGACTCAATTGCACGTGTCACTTCGTCATTTGAAGAAACGTCAGCGGTTGCGAGAACTGCTTTCACACCTGTTCCTTCCACTTCTTTTACTACTTGTAGTAAATGTTCTTCAGATCGAGCAAGGAGTCCAACATTCACTCCCTCTTTAGCTAAAGCAACGGCAATGGCACGGCCAATGCCGCGGCCTGCACCTGTAATAATGGCGTTCTTACCTTGTAGAGATGTAGCCAATATGATTTCCTCCTATTCATCGTGTGTATAAAAATCCACTTCCCATATGAGAAGTAATTTGTCTTCTAGACAAGCAATGTACGTGTGGTGAAATCGCGAAAGCTACTGTCCTGACTTTCAACGCACTAAACTATTTTAACCAATCGATTGGTGAGTTAAAAGCAAACTGTCTCGTCCGTAGATCACCTTTTCACTTGATTGCATAAACATTCAAAATTAACTGGCGATTTGTTACAATAATTTATAATCTAGATTACACGCTTGGAGGAATGACAATGGAAAAACTATTGCTACATAAATTGGAACAATCCTTTGATGAAATGGTCGCTGTTCGTCGACATTTACATATGCATCCCGAACTGTCCCACCAGGAAGTAGAGACTCCAGCATTCATCGCTGCTCAGTTAGAATCAATGGGAGTGGAAGTGAAACGCGGAGTAGGAGGACGAGGTGTCGTCGGTACAATCAGAGGCGGTAAGCCAGGAAAGACCATTGCCTTCCGAGCGGACTTTGATGCATTGCCCATTCAAGATATGAAAGAAGTTCCTTATAAATCGACCGTACCCGGAGTGATGCATGCATGCGGACATGATGGGCACACTTCAGCTTTGCTTGGATTTGCGAAAGCAATGATGGAAGTGAAAGAGGAATTGCCAGGCAATATCGTGCTCATCCATCAATTCGGAGAAGAATTATCCCCGGGCGGAGCGCGAGCCATGATTGAAGACGGTTGTCTTGAAGGGGTTGACCTCGTTTACGGTGCCCACTTGCAAAGCAAAATGGAAAGCGGTTATGTATATGTACGGAATGGTTTTCTTCAAGCCTCTGAAGATACGATTAAAATAGTGGTACGCGGATTCGGAACACATGGAGCTGAACCGCATAACGGCGTCGATCCCATATTGGCAGCGAGCCATATCATGGTGGCCTTGCAAACCATCGTCAGTCGAAATACAGATCCTTTAAAGGAACTAGTCGTTTCGATAGGGAAATTTCATGCCGGCGATGCCGACAATGTCATTCCAAGTGAAGCGGTCCTCGAAGGGACCATTCGGGTATTCGATCCGGAGCTGCGCAAATTGGCCAGCCGTCGAGTGCGCGAAATCGCTGAAAATGTGGCAATGGGCCTTGGCGCAAAAGCAATTGTCACCATTGAAAATGGCTACGACGCATTATGGAACCATGCCGAAGCGATGGATACAGTCCGACAGGCAGGTTATGAACTTTACGGAGCAGATGCAGTCATTGAAACAATGCCAGTCATGCCTGTAGAAGATTTCAGTTACTACACACAAGTTGTGCCGGGAGCCTATTTCTTTGTGGGTGCAAAATTACAAGTCGAATCGTGCGTATTTCCCCACCACCATGAACAGTTTGATTTTGACGAAAAAGCCATGTTGATGACTGCCAAGCTATTCGCTGCCATCTATTTAAAAGCACAACAATAAATACGAGCGGTATCTAGCCAACTCCTTGGCCAGGCACCGCTCGTTTTTCTATTCTAAACAACTTTGTCTTACTCAGCTCGGTATATCAGCACAAGCGAGATAACTAAACAAAGTGCCAGATTCCAATAGGTACAAGGGACATTAAAATCTTCCCACCATTGGTTTCTGGCACTTTTCACTTGATGTAATGTTGGCTTTCTAGTTCAGTAACAATCGATTCGACTTCTTTTCGAGAAATTTTTTCTCGGCCGATTTTCATCGCTTTTAACGTACTGTTCGCCAAAGCCAGCGGCACTTTACAAAACATCGTAATGCCACGATTGTTAATATCTTTCACATAATCGCTTCCCATTGCCAAGTTTTGCTTTGCATATAAAAATAAATCCTCACGCTCCCACCCATCAGGTAAGAAACGTACTCCACGTTCCCAGTCTTCATCTTGATTACGCAGAATGTTTACAGCTTGCAACCCTCGTCCAAAAGCAATTGCTTTTTCCCGGTCGGTTTCTGTATTATCATGCCATTTCCACAAATCGGACAGCATGCATCCCACAAGTCCTGCTACATAATACGTGTAATCATCAAGATCTTCTTTGGTTTTGATACGCCAGTCCTTGTCCACCCATTTGGCCATACCTTCCGCCATAACAGCAGTCGACTCTTTTACCTTTTCCACCACATCTGGCGGACACAATAAAATCCAGTCACCGAGGCGTTGCGTCACAATAGGAAGCAAGTTTTGATAAGGACGTATAAGTGCTCGGTATTTTTCAGGGTCAAATGTTGTTTTCATAATTTCGCTGATCGACGTTAGTAATTGACGTTTGGTTTCGGCCTTCATGGATGGATGATCTTCGATTTCATCAATCGCTCGCATACATAAATACGCAGACGCCACCGTTTTTCTTAACGTAGGTTCCAAAAAGTTAATGGGAATGAAAAATGTACGACTTGTTTGTTTTAACACATCCATCGCTTCCCGTTGCAGTAAGACTGCCTCACTCATACTCGATTCCTCCCGTTCCGATCCTTATGTATTTCTATGTTATGACCATTTCAAAAGGTTTTAATCCTCTTATCATACAATAAAAATTAGGTTTCGTACGCAACGAAGATAGAAAATTCAAGAAACTAGTAATAAAGACCGATAGCCAACCTAAAAAGTGCCATATATCTTTTGGCTTAATAGGACATTTAAAATCCCAGTAATCCATTGATACACAGCACTCTCTCTTTGTATACATTCCGTATTATTTTTTTAATTTCCGATTGAGCTCTGTGGCCGCGGAGATTGCACGAAAATCTTCTGAAATATCACCGGGACGACTTGCTTTTCCGAGAACATACCCTTCGAAAGACATTCCCATAAACTGAAATATATAATTGAATTGTTGAATTAGAGGAAGGCCTTTTACGTGAGGGGTGTCGCCACCTACAGCAATGACATAAGCTTTTTTCGTACCAAGCTGATTTTTAAAACCCGGGAACTTCTCATCCCGCATAGTATGAGACCATCTATCAATAAAGTTTTTCATGGTCCCAGTCATACTGTACCAATAAAT
Source organism: Paenisporosarcina sp. P4_D4 (assembly GCF_056401835.1). Lineage (NCBI taxonomy): Bacteria > Bacillati > Bacillota > Bacilli > Caryophanales > Caryophanaceae > Paenisporosarcina > Paenisporosarcina sp. P4_D4. The sequence goes on from NZ_JBFUIO010000018.1 coordinate 28,831, forward strand.
CGGTGTCGCAAATATGAAGGTATCATGTTTCATCATCCGCTCCACTAACCCGTTGTAATCATCATTCACATCTGAAAAGCCACTTTCCGAATGGCGGCGGTCGTCAATTGGTTCAATTTTATAATCTCGCAAATAAATTTGTTCAACTTCAATTCCGTCGATTGCAAATTTGGTTAAATGCTCTGTATTTCCATTCTGTCGGGTACTCCCGTATATCACAGCAATGCTCATAACGGTCTATTCTCCTTTATGTTGATTAAATTATGAAGGCAATTAATAGTGTATGCCACAATCCTTGTAAAAATAACGAAACAAGCTCTGTTAACTGTTACGTTGATTTTTCACAAAAGCTATATTAAATCTTGCTGGTTATATTTGCAAAACAGCTGCCTTTCCGCTGGAGTCTCCGCTGTTTTGACATAGCCTTTACAAAAAGAAGTCATTCCGACGAAGCAGCTCAGCGTTGCAAAGCTCTTTCAAGTTTCGAAGCTAGCGCAGCGATGCCGAAACAGAAACAGATAAGTTCTTCTTTATCCACTTGTGGATAACCCCTCATTATCCTAATCTATACACAAAGTGTGGACAGCTACCCTTTTATCCGTGCATAACTTTCCCTCGCTCGCCTTTTTTACGTTTTTCATAGGAAACTGAATAGGTATCTTTGCGGAATGGCAGGATTTCATCCCCAGAACATTCGATGCCTGTGGGTAAAACAGTCGGATCAAAAATTAAGGAATCATAGCCTTCTTTCGCTTTTGAATGGACGCACAATACTCCTGCATCAATTCTAGACCGTTCAACACCCACTAAACTATGAATGTCTACTTCAGGCAATTGATTCACCGCGCGTATGGCCAACACTGTTTCATTTGTGTTTTCAATCATATCGAAACCTCCTTAATTACTGTAACTCGTAGTCCAAACTCCTTTTAACGTGTACACTGAGAAAAGGGTTACTTACTGGACAAGATACCCAATAAAGAATTTAAACCAAATTATGAAAAAAGGCGGAATCTAAAATGACAAATCCTGAGCAAACGAATTTACCACCAAAAACATGTTCAATCGAACGTCTAATTACGATGGAATCTGATATTGAAAAAGTACTGCAAGGTGTAAAAACAGCAACACGTCGTAACGGTCGTTATGCCGATATTGGTGAGATTATGGAATTAAACGGACAGTCCTTCATCATCAACAATGTGTACATCCAAGCACTTGGTGACTTAAACGAAGAACACGCACGTCAAGAAGGTTTTCAATCGGTCGAAGACTACAAACAATCGATTTTGTCATACCACCCTGGCATGCCTTGGTTACCTACAATGACTGTATGGGTTCATGAATTTTCCCCGGTAAAAGCTTAACCTATGAATGATTTTTCCATTTACATCGTCTTCATCCATGTTTTAAGTGCAGTTTTGTCAGTAGGTCCCTTGTTTGTGTTGTTTGTTGTTCTACGGAAAATGCAAGAAAGTGATCGCCAGCTTGATCAATCACTCATCTCCATTTTTCGTTCAGTTGTTCGACTCATAAAGCATGCCGGGCATGTCCTCGTCGGCTCCGGAGTTTTACTCATTATCATTGGACCTTGGCCATGGTATACGTCATGGATTGTAATGACAATTGCACTTATGGTGGTTTCCATTTTCTTTCTTGCCCGTGCATTTTCAAGCACTCTCAAGAAATTTGATGACGTTGAAGCTGATCGTTTTTCTTTAATTTCCAAACTTCGGAAAGCAACATGGATTTATATTATATTATTGGTACTTATGCTTGCTTTAATGGTTATAAAGCCAACATTGTGGTGAATTGAAACGATGCAGGATGAACTTTCATCCTACATCGTTTTTTTCGTTCTTTTATATGCTTCCTTATTAATGAATAATTTGGGCAATTATTGCCATAGTAAGACGGATGGATATATTTATTGGTTAAAAATAAGGAGGACTTTCTATGGAAGACCATACACAAATGAGCTGGAAAGAAGATACAATCATTGGGCAATTACACAATTCCGTAGACAATGCTGCGATGGCGGTAGGACAAGCTTTAACGAACCCGTCTGAGCAATTTATCCACCAAGCCCACGAAATGATTGAGCGTGCTGATYGAGCGGTCGAAAATGCGCTGAAAAACCAAGGGCAAACAGATCCGGTTAGTTTACTTCAGGATCAGTTAAGCGTACAAAAAGAAAAATTGAATCGACTTCACTAGACGAAAGAGAAATTCTTTATTTTTATCTATTTATGAATGCTGTCAGAGTGTCTTTGCGGTTAGCGTAAATATAAGATAAACAACAAACCAAATTTTTAATTTAAGTATGCCCGCAAACTGGATGCTCATGCTTTAATCAATTAAAGAGACCCATCAGTTCGCTGATGGGTCTTCACCGTTTTATACAAACTTCATAAGGGTATCAATAGAAGTAGACGAATAAATTCGGAGGTGCTTCACAAATGGAAGAACAAACAAGAACGATTGTTCAGCAATCATTGAATGCATTATTGGAAAATGAATCATTTCTGCCTGAATTAAAAGGAGACATGCGCAAAACGGCGTTCACTTCTCTCAGCGCAATCCTTTCAACACCGAACCAGATACATAAATCATTTTTACGTATTCCCTTGGAAGCAGGGGAAGTAATCCGCATTCCTTCCTATCGCGTCCATCATAATGATGCACTGGGACCTTATAAGGGTGGGATTCGTTTTCATGAGTCCGTCAATGAAGAAGAAGTCGTGAATCTAGCGTTTTTAATGACATTAAAAAACTCCCTACATAATGTTCCTTTTGGAGGAGGAAAAGGCGGAATCATTATTGATCCCAAAGCATTTTCTGAACAGGAATTGCAACGCATTTGCATTAAGTATGTACGCTATTTCAATAACGTCTTAGGTCCAGACAAAGACATTCCAGCACCGGATGTAGGCTCAGGCGAACGTGAAATGGACTGGATGATGGCTGAATACAAAAAAATCAATCCTGGCCAACCCTACCTCGGTAGTTTCACAGGAAAAAGTGTAATCAACGGAGGCTCTTTAGGTCGCCGTGAAGCAACCGGTAAAGGCGTCTACTTCACTTTCCGTTATTTACTGAACGACTATGTAAAAACAAACGAAGAAACATTAACTGCATCTTCCAATCCCTTTGCCAAGACAGCAGTGGAGTATGTGGATCGACCTTTGAGTGTAGCTGTTCAAGGATTCGGTAACGTAGGATCGGTATCCGCCTTGGAAGCCTTCCGATGTGAGCATATCCAGAACAAAGTCGTTGCGGTAAGCGATCGGAATGTAACTCTATTCAATGCAGATGGGTTGGATATACCTGCACTCGTGAACTTTTCCGCAAACAATCACGGGGATTTACCAACAACTCCAGAACAGTTGAAAGAAATAAATGTAAGTGCTGAAATTCAATCACGCGAAGATATTTTAACCATGAACGTTGATGTGTTGTTCCTGGCAGCTTTGGAAAATCAGTTGACAGATCAAAATATGACAGAAATTAAAGCCCGTATTATTGTCGAAGGCGCAAACGCTCCCACCACTAAAGAAGCAGATGATTATTTAAGCGCAAAAGGAGTCGTTATCATTCCTGACATTTTAGCAAATGCAGGTGGTGTAATTGTTTCTTACCTGGAATGGCTTCAAGGTCGCGAAACCCAGTTCTATACAGAAGAGCAAGTCCACTCCCAGTTACTCGAAAAAATGAAGAACACGTTGGATATTATTCTTCCGCAATATTTTGGCGATCCCTTCCCGCTTCGTCAAAACTGTTATATTCACTCGGTAACGCGATTATCGACTGTCTTATACAAACAAGGGAAACTATATTAAAAACCAAAAAGTCGCGGGTAGAGTCTTCTCACCATGCGACTTTTTGATTTAATTAAATAATAGTAACTTTTTCTTTTTGAAGCTCTAATAGCACCGGATCTTCTGTTTTCGTAAAATCCAATTTCAGCTTTTCTAATTCAAGGCGCATTTTTTCCGTTTCCGCGATAAAATTTTCACCCTTCAACTTTTCAAGTTCCAACTCATCTTTTAGCATTTTAGCTCTCAACTTCTGATTTCCTCGTAGATGTCCCAAAATAATAGCTGTGAGCGGAATTGAAAATACCATGACGACTGCAATCAATCCTATTAAATTCTCCATGAATTCACCTCAATTTTATTAGTAGTGTATTTCTAATATAGTCATTTGCTTTATGTGTTATACGAGCTTAAGGTAGACTTGGTTTCAATTGGAATAGAAATTCCACTTTCAGCTTCTGCATCTTCAGGACACTCAAATTGCTTCAGGTAAGCAACCTTACCGTTTTTCATAATGATATACGAATAAATCATCGCTTCTTTTATAACCAACCCATCATCACTTTTCCAAATACCTCGATGTTTTAAAACCAATTTTTCTTCTTTTACATAACTATTTAAGGTTTTTAATGTCATTCCCGTTCGAATAATGCTTTTCACCAAAGATTGCAACCCAAAATTCGACTCTTTATCATCCACAACTTCAACGTGTTCATCAGTTAACTTTAGCAATCCATCAATATTACGTTCATTCCAATATTGCTGCCATTTCGCAGCAACAATAAGTGTGAGCTGATTTTTCATAAAGATAAATCTCCCATTTGTATGATTTGAGACATTAAAGGTTCTAACTTTATAGTTTACACAACTTTTGAATTACATAGGTTATAGATTTCGACAATAATTCCAGAAAACCTGCTTCTTATGTCACATAATAACACCGTTTTCAATTATTTTTCTATTGAACAGCAGTTTAAACCATTAAATTGAAACTCCACCTAACGAGAAAATCCAAAATACGCAAGGCACATTGAGCTCACGGAAGTGTAATTCCAAAATGCTCTCTATGTTTCCTGACGCTTTTAGATCATTCCAGTTTGCACAAAATACTTTCGCTGCTTTTATGAAGAGTGCTAGGCTGCCAAAAATAAGTATCTTTAAAGGCTAGATTTTCATACAAGGGTTATAATTTAATCAATTTTTTCTTCTAGTCTGAGAAAAATAGTAAGTAATAAAAACAACTCTTCTAATCATCCTGACCTATATGATAGATGTCATGCCTTCCACTTGACGTTTATGTCTTTTATTATCTGCTCCTAATCCCTATTCTTAAGGTAACAAGTTTTTAACGAAAAATTAAAATACATTTTTTCCAGGAGGACGCTATGAGTAAGGAAAAAACAATGCAGTTGCGTAAGCAAGTGGCGCCATTTGAAAAGTCTGATACGTCAGCGAGTATCATGCAAATTATTAATACGATTCCCCCGTTTTTCATTTTATGGTACTTAGCATATTTGAGCTTAGATGTTTCAATTTTTTTAACAATCGCTTTGGCAGTGATTGCATCAGGCTTTATCGTTCGAATCTTTATCATTTTTCATGACTGTACACATGGTTCATTCTTCAAGAGCAAGAAAGCCAATTCTATCTTGGGAACCATTACAGGTATTTTGACTTTGTTTGCTTATGAAAAATGGAAACGCGATCACTCGATTCACCATGCAACAAGCAGTAACTTGGATAAACGCGGAACTGGCGATGTTTGGGTTATGACGGTTGATGAATATATCGAAGCAACACCTGGTCGTCGTTTTGCTTATCGTCTATATCGCAATCCAATAGTAATGTTCGGTTTAGGACCGTTCTTCTTATACTTGGTATCAAATCGTTTCAATCGTAAAGATGCACGCAAGAAAGAGCGCAACAACACATACTTCATCAACGTTGCAATCGTTGCCTTGTATGCTTTTATGATTTGGTTAGTAGGCATCCAAGCGTTCGCAATTATTCAAGGAACGATCTTGATTGTTGCCGGTTCTTTTGGAATCTGGTTGTTCTACGTACAGCATCAATTTGAAGATTCTTATTTCGAAGATGAAGAACAATGGGATTATGTAAAAGCTGCAGTTGATGGCAGTTCGTTCTACAAATTACCTAAAGTGCTTCAATGGTTAACAGGAAACATCGGTTACCACCATGTGCATCATTTAAGCCCACGAGTACCTAACTATTTGTTGGAGCAAGCACATGAATCGACACCACCTCTTCATAAAGCAACGACCATTACATTGAAAACAAGTTTACAATCGATTCACTTCCGCCTATATGACGAAACGAAAAAAACGTTTGTAAGCTTCAATGAAATTAAACATTTACTGAACGACACGAAAACTTCTTTGCAAATGCAAACAAAACGTTCAAGCATTCAAGAGAAATAGTAAGATGAAAAACCATTCCGCATAGGGAATGGTTTTTCTGTCTGTTATAATTAACTCAAGACAAAAGCACCTAATTTATGGAGGCACTTATGCAAAGTTGGTATCAGATTTTCCCTAAAAACCCTTATGTCAGTATTTACATATGGATTATTTTTTGTATTTTGCCGTTATTTTATATATTCAAATCGTACTCACCATCAGAAAGTTTCCTTGGACTGCTGTTAGTTTTAGGGTTCTTTTTAACATATCGCCGATCGTTCATGTCAAAAGGATGGCGTATGTATGTGTGGATTGCTTTTCAAATTGCCATCAGCATAACGTTGATTATATTATTTGGTTATCTTTATTTTTCATTGTTCCTGGCATTTTTTATAGGTAACATTCGCAACAAAGCTGGATTCATCACGATGTACGTCGTTCACCTTGTAACCACGATGGTGTCTGTCAGCATTGGGTTCTTCACACAGTACGACCTACTTGTATCTCAATTTCCGTTCATTCTAATCGGCGTCATCGGTGTGATTTTATTGCCTTTCAATTCGTACAATCGCAATAAACAAGAAAAACTCGAAGGCCAACTGGAGGATGCCAACAAACGCATTTCGCAATTGCTTGTCATGCAGGAACGCCAACGAATTGCACGTGATTTACACGATACATTGGGTCAAAAGCTTTCTTTAATCGGACTGAAAAGCGATTTAGCCAGTAAAGTAATCGAAAAAGACCCCGTTCGGGCTAAAAACGAGCTTCATGATATCAATCACACTGCTCGTATAGCGTTAAAAGAAGTACGAGAACTAGTTTCAAATATGCGATCAGGCAAGCTGGTGGATGAACTTTTACGTGTCCAGCAAATCTTGAAAGCTGCAGAAATCGACTTTCGAGTTAAAGGGAATTCAGTGCTAAAAGATACTCCATTACTCGTTGAAAATGTTTTAAGTATGTGTTTAAAAGAAGCGGTAACCAATGTTGTCAAACACAGTCAGGCCACGTTTTGTCACGTGTTAATTAAACAATCACAGACTGAATTGTTTCTTCAAGTACAAGATAATGGCATTGGGCTTGAAGGAGATAAACAATTTACAGATGGCAATGGCTTGCGTGGAATGAAAGAACGTCTAGAATTTGTCAACGGAATCATTGAGATATTAAGCATCGAAGGGACGACCCTTAATATCCGGATCCCACACGTCATCTTACAATCAATTGAGGAGGAAAATTCATGATTCGTATTGTCATTGCTGAAGATCAACGCATGTTACTAGGAGCTCTTGGTTCATTACTCGATTTGGAGGATGATATGGAGGTTGTCGGTAAAGCGCATAATGGGGAAGAAGTATTGTCTTTAGTCCACCAATTGAATCCCGACGTATGCATTATGGATATTGAAATGCCTTCGAAAACTGGTTTGGACGCTGCTGAAGAACTGAAAGATCACGATTGTAAAGTAATCATTCTTACAACATTTGCCCGATCAGGTTATTTTGAAAGAGCTCGAAAAGCAAATGTCATGGGATATCTCTTGAAAGACAGCCCGAGTGAAGATTTGGCCAACTCTATTCGCAGTATCATGGAAGGACGCCGCGTATACGCACCGGAGCTCATCGACCTTGCGTATAGTGGCGACGAAAACCCTTTAACGGATCGGGAACATCAAGTACTCGAATTGATAGCTGACGGTAAAAACACAAAAGAGATTGCGAGTCAGCTATACATTACAACCGGTACGGTCAGAAACTATATTTCCGTAATCTTAGACAAACTGGACGTAACCAATCGAATTGAGGCCATTTCACGTTTTAAAGAAAAAGGCTGGTTTAAGTAAAAACTCTACAAATTAAAAACACGCTTAGTGGCAATTCCTAAGCGTGTTTTATTTCTTATTCGATGCCTGGTATTGTTCCGAGATGATGAAATCATCTTCCATTAGAACATAAGGATGTGTTTCCATCAAAATCTTTTTTATATAGTCTGGCATTCTCTTTCCTTCGTACGCACAGATTAATGGAAACGACAGCTGATTTACAGCTTCGTCTACTATTTTCTCAAAATCTTCTATGAGATGTAGGGGCTCTTCCATAGTTGCCCACTCCACATGCGCCCACGAACGGAATGAGATATTATTGTCCACGTAGGGCTGTACTGTTTTATTAAAGTAATCCGTGATTGCAGGAGGATGATAACTGCCACTAGAAAAATAAAAATCGAAGCTGTTTACAAAGTGTATGAACTCCATTTGTTCTTTCGTTAACTGTCTGCTCAGCTCTTTGTGAATAATAGGGTAAAGACGGGCATTTTCAATAATAATTATGTAATCTCCTGCCGCAATACCATCTAGTATAAAATTCATAATCTGTTTATGGTAATTATCCATTCCATTGTATGAATACAGTACATGCACATTCCTTTGGTCCTCAAACAACTGATTCATTTTACTTTTCATGTAATCATTCCTTCTCTACTGTATCTCCTTAATTATACTAGAATTATGTAAATGGTGTATATCAAGAATTTCCAGTTTCATTAACGAGGACCATTCGTCTAGGTATGTTAGATTGATTTAATCAGTGTACATTATTTCGGTCTTTATCTCCTGCAATCTTCAGGTACTGAACGTGCCATTCCTCAGTCACCGTGCTTATACTTACACCAATGAACCCTTCGTTTAAAAGTCGTTGCTGAGTGGCGGTGTCTGACATCGGAATCAGCCTCTCTTCAGAGGACTTAACATCGTTTTGCTCATCTTTGAACGTTTTCATAAACACATATCGAAGTTTGCCACCATATTTTTGGCTCAAGGCCACAATGTGAAGACCCAGTACAAATTTATCCTTTAGGCTAGGAATGTTAAACGGCGCAACTGTTGAACAAACATAATCGTACCGAAAGCGATCGATGGTGCCCATTACAATCTTCCCCATTTGAAGCTGAAGACCTTTTCCGCGATAGTCTGGGTGAACGATGGATAGTTCCAAATAAATGACTCGACTTAATGCCCCCAATGATAGACCCGCATCTAACCCTAAGTGATCTCCATCAATGAATGGCATCAGCAACGCGCGGAATGCAACCAGTTTTTGTCCTTCAAACAACCCAACTATTAACCCGTTACCGTTCAAAATAAATTCAAATTCAGATCGAGATAATGGTTGTAGCGTATCTGTAGAAGCCATATGTTTTTTTGCAAGTTGCTGTAGCTCCAACATGTTTGGCAAGTCATGATGCTCCAAGACTTTAGGTGAGAATACCATTGAATCTATTATGATTGGTTCCATTAGTTGATCACCGCTTTCTTTTGAGTTGAACTCTTTAAAATTCATGCCTGAATTAGCTATATTCATTGTTTACGTGCTTGCCCCAATACCGCATGGTACGATGTAGACACAATTAATAAGATTAGTATTATCTTTCTTAAAGGAGATTTGAAATGATGGACCAAAAAACAATGACCGACTACATCATCCAAAAATATCAAGAAGACGAACATGTGATGATTCAACTATTTGTGCAATGGTGTCAAAACTATGATATTGACCCTTTATCTTTATATCAAAAAGCATACCCTACCCAAGGTGCCAATGAAACTTTGAAATCAATCATCGAAAACAACGAGCCAATAGATTTAGACATTGATTCAGGCACACTTATTGAGATTCTTCAAATGTTCGGGAACGATGATCTCGCATTTATGGTGTCTGAAGAGGCTAATAAGCTTAAAAAGTGAAAGAGATGCAAGAAATCACCTGATATTTCACTAGTCCAACTAACCTCCCTCTTTTTCCAACTAAAGCTCTTTATTTTCAAACTAAACCTTATCTCGACATATTTCCACGACGAAAAAAAAATCTTATTTTTTGCACTCTATCGAAAAAGATTGTGGTCGGCTATTTCTTTCGCTTTCCGCGGACGAAACGCTAGCCTCCTCGACTCAGCTGTCTATGACAGCTGAGCCTGTGGGGTCTAGCTTGTTTCGYTTTTCCGCAGGAGTCTTCAGAAATAGCCAACCACCTTCCAACTTAAATATTTTGCAGAGACACGCTTACAGAAGCAATTTCTTTTGATTGGAGTGGAGGCGGCGGAAAACAACTGCTCCTGCGGTTACTCGTCGCAAAGATTAGGACCAAATTGCCTTTGGTCCCAATCTTTTCAGCGGGAACAGCACGAGCTGAAGACCCCGCAGGAACGTAGTGACGAGGAGGCTGAAGCCGTGCCCGCGAAACGCGTCCGCCGCAATGGAAATCAACATTTTCACGCATAGGCTCTTTTTCAATAGTATACAGTTACATCCACTCATTTTTTTGTTTGTCTACAGTCTGAAAAGACTGTCCCCCTTCGGGCTCAGTCTTTTTTGTGTTTCTTATCGATTAAATGACTCAAACATTGAAGCGAATCCTAGACCAAGAACTACTCCTAATTCGCTGATGTACGGGATTCTATCTTACTTATCGAATCATTTTCGAAGGGTCTACAATTCGATCGAACTCTTCTTCCGTCAGTAGTCCACTTTGAAGCGCGGCTTCTTTCAGCGTACTGCCAGATTCATGTGCCTGCTTGGCAATTTTCGCTGCATTTTCATAGCCAATATGCGGATTAAGAGCAGTGACCAACATCAACGAATTGCTAACATGATGGGAAAGCTGTTCCACATTTGGATGAATGCCAACTACGCAATGGTCATGGAAGCTTCTCACACTGTCACTAAGCAATCTCACGGATTGCATAAAGTTATAGAAAATGACGGGTTTAAAAACATTCAACTCAAAGTTACCTTGGCTTGCTGCGAAACCAATTGTCGCATCATTACCCATTACTTGTGTAGTAACCATCGTTAGCGCTTCACTTTGTGTCGGGTTCACTTTACCAGGCATAATCGAACTTCCCGGTTCGTTAGCAGGAATGGTAATTTCACCGATTCCGCTACGAGGTCCACTTGCTAACCAGCGAACGTCATTCGCAATCTTCATTAAATCTGCAGCCAGTGCCTTAAGTGCGCCATGCGCATACACAAGTTGATCATGACTGGTCAAGGCGTGGAATTTATTCGCTGACGACACAAAATTCAAACCAGTCTCCCCGCTCACTTCAGTCGCCACACGTTCACCGAATTCCGCATGTGCATTGATGCCAGTTCCGACGGCTGTCCCTCCTATGGCAAGCTCACCCACATGAACAATGCTTTCACGAATCATCTCTTCGCTTTTAACGACCATGTGTTTCCACCCACTGATTTCCTGACCTAAGGTTAATGGTGTGGCATCTTGCAAATGCGTTCTGCCGATTTTAATAATATCTTTAAATTCATTTTCTTGTTTTTCGAAGGTTTGTTTTAAACGAGCTAGTTCTGGTAATAACATGGTCTGCAGTACTTCCACTGCCGCAATATGCATAGCTGTCGGGAAGGTGTCATTCGAGCTTTGCGATTTGTTCACATCATCATTTGGATGGAGTATTTCTTCACTCCCGGTTTCTTTCAACAACTGATTCCCTCGATGGGCAATCACTTCATTCACATTCATATTCGATTGTGTACCGCTCCCAGTCTGCCAAACGACTAATGGAAAATGTTCATCCCACTTACCTTCCCGTATCTCTGAAGCTGCACGAGAAATCGCTTGCATCTTCCCTTCACTCAAGGTGCCTAAATCAAAATTCACTTTTGCAGCTGCTTTCTTCAATACGGCAAATGCATGAATTAATTCAATGGGCATCAATTCGGTGCCAATCGCAAAATTCTCTTTGCTGCGTTGCGTCTGTGCACCCCACATTTTATCAACGGGTACTTGAATTTCCCCAATGGAATCATGCTCTATTCGAAATTTGGTCATGTTGAATACTCCTCCTTTGAGTAAGTTTAAAGAAAAAGGATTTAAAAATTCAAATATTTCAACTTAAAGCATTCGCATATTCTCTACAATACATACGCTTTTCTTAACATGAATAATAGTTTGTCACACGAAATGAACATTAAGTTCAGGAGATGATGTGTGTTGGAACCACAACCCATCTTATCTTTATTAAATAATCTAATGGAGCAAAATTAGCAGATGCAATACTAACTCTCATTCATGATGCAATTAAAAAGACATCCAATTTAATTGTCTAATTGGATGTCTTTTTTCGTTGGGATCAATCTATTGAAGCAAGTTCAGGAATTGTCTTGTCCGTTCTTCTTTTGGATTTGAGAACATGTCTATTGGTTTGCTACGCCTAGTCAGTCCAATGAGATGGGCGTTTCAAGTATGAAGGTAAAATTGTTTCTTTGTCACCTTTAGCAGAGTTAATTTGCATTTGCGTTAGAAACATACTTGTTGAAAGATTCGCACCACTTAAATCTGCATCCCGTAAATCAGCACCAATGAAATCGACACCTCTTAAATCCGTATTTTGCATATCTGCTGCAATTAAATATGCTCCCCTCAAATCAGTCGCTCTTAAATCTTTTCCTTTTAACTTTTTCCCAATCCAATCGATTCCTCTAAAGTCATGTTTTCGCGTATTCTTAGCACCGAAAAACTTTAATATTAATTCATTTCTAATATACTTACTAGATTCTAAAAGTAATTCATTTACAGGCAGTCGATAAGTATTTATATCTAATAATAATAATGCATCAGCATCAAGCCGCGTTAAACTCTCTAATTGAACTAATTGTAAATTCAATTTAACTGTTAACGGATGTGAAACCTTGTAGGATAATGATTCTGCAATATACGCAATCATTTCGTACAGTTGCTCCATAATTGGAAATACACGAAACATTTTCTCGCCAACTTCAGGATTTTCTCGCCAGTCTATTCCATTGAAAGTATCTTGAGAAACCTTTTGTCCAGCTCCTAAGCAATCGAATACTGTACACCCCTTAAATCCATTTTCTCTAAGAC